>NZ_CP029820.1:0-295000 GCF_003226855.1 Blattabacterium sp. (Cryptocercus kyebangensis) | reverse complement strand
TAACAGCATTCGGAGTTTATCAGGAATTAGTAGGCGATGAAACCCCTTCATCCAATCAGTAGCTCTACCTCTGTTTTATTTAACACGATGCTGCACCTAAATGCATTTCGGGGAGTACGAGCTATCTCCGAGTTTGATTGGCCTTTCACCCCTACCCACAAGTCATCCGAAGACTTTTCAACGTCCACCGGTTCGGTCCTCCACTATGTGTTACCACAGCTTCAACCTGCTCATGGGTAGATCACTCGGTTTCGCGTCTAATCCTTCCGACTAAATGCCCTATTCAGACTCGCTTTCGCTACGGCTCCATAGCTGAACTACTTAACCTTGCCGGAAAAATTAACTCGTAGGTTCATTATGCAAAAGGCACGTCGTCACCCCACTAGGAGGCTCCGACAGATTGTAAGCGTATGGTTTCAGGATCTATTTCACCCTTCTATTCGAAGTACTTTTCACCTTTCCCTCACGGTACTAGTTCACTATCGGTCTCTGAGTAGTATTTAGCCTTACCGGATGGTCCCGGTAGATTCAGACAAGATTACCCGTGTCCCGTCCTAATCAGGTTACTACTAGGTTATTTCTCTATTTCGTATACAGGAATATCACCTTCTATGATTGATTTTTCCAAATCATTCTAC
The DNA here is from genome assembly GCF_003226855.1 of Blattabacterium sp. (Cryptocercus kyebangensis). Classification (NCBI taxonomy): domain Bacteria; kingdom Pseudomonadati; phylum Bacteroidota; class Flavobacteriia; order Flavobacteriales; family Blattabacteriaceae; genus Blattabacterium; species Blattabacterium sp. (Cryptocercus kyebangensis). The sequence goes on along the minus strand of NZ_CP029820.1, from coordinate 294,362 downwards.
TATATAAAAATAATCCTTTTTTGTAGACCTACAACCCCATTGTGGCCTAAACCACCATGGTTTGGGCTTTTCCGCTTTCGCTCGCCACTACTAACGGAATCACTTTTGTTTTCTTTTCCTCTAGATACTTAGATGTTTCAGTTCTCTAGGTTAGCCTTACTTAAAAAAAGTAATATCATATAGTTAATATGATAGGTTGCCCTATTCGGAGATCTGCGGATTAATTTGTATGTGCCAATCCCCGCAGCTTATCGCAGCTTATCACGTCCTTCTTCGCCTCTCAGAGCCAAGGCATCCACCATACGCCCTTACTTAGCTTTTTTTTCTTTCCTCATTACAGTATGTTATTTCAAAGAACTTTATATTCAAAAAATGGAGAATATCGGAGTCGAACCGATGACCTCCTGCGTGCAAAACAGGTGCTCTAGCCAGCTGAGCTAATCCCCCTTTGCTATATCTAGTAGTAGTCTCGCGCGGAATTGAACCGCGGACCTCTACATTATCAGTGTAGCGCTCTAACCGTCTGAGCTACGAGACTGATACAATCATTATTTATCATCAATCTCTACACTTAGTATAAATAACTTCTAGCCTAAATTACTTAATTTTCTTAAAAAATAAGATATAAAAAACTCTAAAAAAAGAGATGTTCCAGCCACACCTTCCGGTACGGCTACCTTGTTACGACTTAGCCCCAGTTATCGATTTTACCTTAAGCAGTTCCTTTTATGGTCACCGATTTCAGGTCCCCCCGACTTCCATGGCTTGACGGGCGGTGTGTACAAGGCCCGGGAACGTATTCACCGCATCATGGCTGATATGCGATTACTAGCGATTCCAACTTCATAGAGTCGAGTTGCAGACTCCAATCCGAACTGAGATCGGTTTTTAGAGATTAGCTTCTGATTGCTCAGTAGCGACCCTTTGTACCGACCATTGTAGCACGTGTGTAGCCCAAGGTATAAGAGCCGTGATGATTTGACGTCGTCCCCACCTTCCTCTCGACTTACGTCGGCAGTCTTGCTAGAGTCCCCGACATTACTCGATGGCAACTAACAATGAGGGTTGCGCTCGTTGAGGGACTTAACCCAACACCTCACGGCACGAGCTGACGACAACCATGCAGCATCTTGTACTCCGTCCGAAGACTAAACTATTTCTAGCTTATTCGTAGTACATTTAAACCTTGGTAAGGTTCCTCGCGTATCATCGAATTAAACCACATGCTCCACCGCTTGTGCGGGCCCCCGTCAATTCCTTTGAGTTTCAGCCTTGCGACCGTACTCCCCAGGTGGATCACTTATTACTTTCGCTTAGCCACTGAATATAAAATCCAACGACTAGTGATCATCGTTTACGGCGTGGACTACCAGGGTATCTAATCCTGTTTGCTCCCCACGCTTTCGTGCCTCAGCGTCAGTATAGATTTAGTAACCTGCTTTCGCGATCGGTGTTCTGTGTGATATCTATGCATTTCACCGCTACACCACACATTCCAGCTACTCCAATCTCACTCAAGTCTATCAGTATCATTAGCCATTTTAACAGTTAAGCTGTAATATTTCACTACTGACTTAATAAACCGCCTACGCACTCTTTAAACCCAATAAATCCGGATAACGCTTGTGTCCCCCGTATTACCGCGGCTGCTGGCACGGAGTTTGCCGACACTTATTCGTCTAGTACCTTCACAATTTCTATCACGTAGAAATCTTTATTCCTAAACAAAAGCAGTTTACAACCCATAAGGCCTTCTTCCTGCACGCGGCGTGGCTGGTTCAGAGTTTCCTCCATTGACCAATATTCCTCACTGCTGCCTCCCGTAGGAGTCTGGTCCGTATCTCAGTACCAGTGTGGGGGATCACCCTCTCAGGCCCCCTACCGATCATCGTCTTGGTAGGCTTTTACTCTACCAACTAACTAATCGGACGCATGCCCATCTTTTTCCACATTTCTGCTTTAATAGTATTCTCATGCAAAAATACTGTATTATAGAACATTAATCCGAGTTTCCTCAGGCTATTTTCTAGAAAAAGGTAGGTTACATACGTGTTACGCACCCGTACGCCGGTCGCCATCAAAATCTAAATAAATAGATCTCATGCTGCCCCTCGACTTGCATGTGTTAAGCCCGCCGCTAGCGTTCATCCTGAGCCAGGATCAAACTCTTCGTTGTAAAAAAAATAATATCAAATACGCAAAAATCTTAATTAAAAAATCCTTAACTAATCAGGTCTAGAAGTTACTTTTCAATAAAAATAATAAAAAGAACAATCTTGAAAATTCGTATTTTTACACTTTTAAAAAAAAAGTTAAAAATGAAATACAAATATATATATATTTTTTTTCAGCAAAAAAAAAATAATTTAATTTTTATGATCAAGAATAATACCTTGTATACGTATATTTGTTTGTTTCTAATTTAATTATGAGAACTTCAGATTTTAATTTCGGATTTCCGTTAAATCTTTTATCCTATAAACCGACCCAAGAAAGAGACGAATCTAGATTAATGATTATTCATAGAAAAAACAAAAATATTGAACATAAGTTATTCAAAGATTTATATCAATATTTTGAAGAAGGAGATACCCTTATTCTCAATAACACAAAGGTTTTTCCAGCAAGATTATTTGGTAATAAAGAAAAAACAGAAGCAAAAATAGAAGTTTTTTTACTAAGAGAATTGGATATTATAGATAGAACTTGGGACGTATTAGTTGATCCTGCAAGAAAAGTAAGAGTAGGAAATAAATTAAATTTTGGAAGTGGATTGACAGGAGAAGTAATAGATAATACTACTTCTAGAGGAAGGATTTTACAACTTCATTTTAATGGACCACATGAAGAACTAATAAAAAAAATTAAAGAGTTAGGAAAAACCCCTTTACCAAAATATATTAAAAGATTACCAGAAAAAAGTGATGAAGAACGTTATCAAACTATTTATGCAAAAAAGGAAGGTTCTGTCGCTGCTCCTACAGCTGGATTACACTTCTCAAAACATTTATTAAAAATATTAGAAATAAAAGGAATAAATTTAGTAGAAATTACATTACACCTTGGATTAGGAAGTTTTTTACCAGTAGAAGTAGAAGATATATCCAAACATAAAATGGATTCTGAAAAATGTTTTATAGAAAAAAACGTATGTAATATTATTAATAAAACTATTAAACAAAAAAAACGTGTGTGTGTTGTAGGGACTTCTTCTATGCGTGCTATTGAAAGCTCTGTTTCTTCTAGTAAGTATTTAAATCCTTTTTCAGGATGGACGAATAAATTTATATTTCCTCCTTATAATTTTAGCATAGCTAATTCTATGATTACCAATTTTCATATGCCAAAATCCACATTACTGATGATGACAGCAGCTTTTGCAGGATATGATTTGATCATGAAATCTTATAAAATAGCCATAAAAGAAAAATACAGATTCTATTCCTATGGAGACGCTATGTTAATTTTATAACATTATATTATAACATTATAACATAAATCTTAAAAAAACCATAATATTAAAAAATGAAACATTTAATATTATGAAAAAAATCCTTGAAAAGGTGAAAATTTCCATAAAAAAAGAAATGAAAATTTTCGAAAAACAATTCATTAATATTATAAAAAGTAAGGTATCTATTGTAGATAAAATTACACATTATATCACTAATAGAAAAGGAAAACAAATTCGTCCTATGTTTGTCTTTTTAATTGCAAAAATGTTAGGAACAATACAAAAAAAAACATATCATACCGCATCTTTAATAGAGTTGATCCATACAGCTACTCTTGTACATGATGATGTTATAGATAACAGCACTCTTCGTCGGGGGTCTTTTTCGATCAATGCTATATGGAAAAATAAAGTAGCTGTTTTAATAGGGGATTATTTACTTTCTAAAAGTCTTTTATTAGCTACAAATAATAATTATCATGATCTTCTTAAAATTATTTGTAGAACTATCAAAGACATGAGTGAAGGAGAATTATTACAAATGGAAAAAACCAAAAAATTAGACATTAACGAAAAAATTTACAATCAAATTATTTATCATAAAACGGCAAGTCTAATTGCAGCATCTTGTGAAGGTGGAGCCCGTTCAGTGGATGCAGATGAAAAAACCGCTTTAAAAATGAAAAAATTTGGAGGATTTACCGGAATAGCTTTTCAAATAAAAGATGATTTATTTGATTATGAAGAATCTCATGAAAACTTAATTGGAAAACCTATTGGAATGGATTTAAGAGAAAGAAAAATTACACTTCCACTTATTTATGCTATTAAAAAATCTTCTCAAAAAAATCAAGAATGGATATTAAATTCTATAAATAATTATGATGAAAAAAAAAGAAATCAAATTATTGCTTATGTTAAGGAAAATGGAGGTATAGAATATGCTACTAAAAAAATGATAAAATTTCGTAATAATGCATTAAAAATATTAGATCATTATCCAAAAAGTACAATTAAAGAAGCATTAAAAACAATGGTAAATTTTATTATTGAAAGAAATATATAGAAAAAATTAAGTATTAACAAAAAAATGAAAAAAAATTTAGTAATTGTGGAGTCTCCTACTAAAGCTAGTACTATACAAATGTTTCTTGGAAAAGATTTTTATGTAGTATCGAGTTATGGCCATCTTATAGATCTTCCAGAAAAAAATATAGGAGTTAATATAAAAAAAAATTTTCAACCTGATTATGTAATATTACCTAAAAAAAGAAAAATAGTTCAAAATCTTAAAACATTAATTAAAAATTATAATCTAATATGGTTAGCCTCTGATGAGGATCGTGAAGGAGAAGCTATAGCCTATCAAATTTACAAAATATTAAATATTCCAAATGAAAAAATTCGAAGAATTGTTTTTCATGAAATAACAAAAAAAGCTATTCTTGATGCTATCAAAAATCCTAGATTCATTAATTATAATCTTGTTTATGCACAACAAGCAAGAAGAATTTTAGATAGACTAGTAGGATTTCAATTATCTCCTATTCTTTGGAGAAAAATTAATTCTGGTCTTTCTGCAGGTAGAGTACAATCAGCCGCAGTTAGACTTATAGTGGAACGAGAACAAAATATTCAAAATTTTATTCCTATTCCTGGATATCAAATATCCGGAATTTTTACCTACGAAAAAAAAATTACTTTTCATGCTAGATTGGATAAAAAAGTAGAAGGAGAAAAAAAAATGAAAAATATTCTATTATCATGTATAAATGCTACTTTTTTCATAAAAAAAATTATTACTAAACAAGAAAAAAAAAGTCCTCCACCTCCATTTACAACATCTACTTTACAACAAGATTCTTGTCAAAGACTAAATTATTCCATATCTAAAACCATGTTTTTAGCTCAAAAATTATATGAAAAAGGATATATCACATACATTCGTACTGACAGTACGAATTTATCCAAAGATATTTTATCCAAAATAAAGAATTATGTTCTTTCTGAATATGGAAAAAAATATTTATCTCAAAAAGAATTTTTATCTAATAGATTTTCTCAAGAAGCTCACGAATCTATTCATCCTACAAAAATTAAAAAAATCTCTTTAGAAAATTTAGACTTATCTCAAAAACGTCTTTATAAACTTATATGGGAACGGACAGTAATAAGTCAAATGTCTGATTACCAAGGTGAAATAAAATATTTTTATATTCAATCTTCGAATCTAGAAAATCATTTTATTTACACAAATAAAACCATTATATTCGACGGTTTTATGAAAATAAAAAACAAAAATTTTTCTAACGAAAATGATAAAAAAAATTTATTAGAAATATTTAAAGAGGGAATTTTTTTACAAAAAGAAGAAATAATAGCAAAACAAATTTTTACAAAACATTTACCAAGATATAATGAAGCTACTTTAGTCAAAAATTTAGAAAAATTAGGAATAGGAAGACCATCTACTTATGTTCCTATCATCTCTACTATACAAAAAAGAAATTATGTAAACATACAAAAATTTATTAAAAAAACAGAATTTCGTGAATCTTTTCTTTTAAAAAAAAATAGTATTACTAAAAAAAAAGATGAAATCATTGAAATAGAAAAAAATAAATTCATTCCTACAGAAATGGGAATTCTAACAACTAATTTCTTAAAAATAAATTTTCAAGAAATCGTAGATTACAGTTTTACAGCAAGTTTAGAAAAAGAATTTGATAATATAGCAAAAGGGAAAGAATCCTGGAATAAGATTATTAAAAATTTTTATGATGGATTTCATAAAAAAATAGAATATGTGAAAAAAAATGTAGATAAAATTGACAAGAAACGTTTTCTTGGGATGGATCCAATATCTAATAAAAAAGTTTTTTCTAAAATAGCTCGTTTTGGTCCTATTGTTCAAATGGGAGAATTTAAAGATAAAGAAAAACCAAAATTTTCTCCTTTATTAATTCATCAAAAAATCGATACAATATCCCTAAAAGAGGCTTTAAAACTCTTAGAGCTACCTAAATCTTTAGGATTATTTGAAGAAGATGAAATATTTCTAAAAGTCAATAAATATAATATTTATATTAAACATAAAAATAAATCAATTCCTATTGAAGAAAAAATTTTTTTTCATTCATTTAGTTTAGAAAAAGCTATTAATATTATATTAATAAATAGAAAAAAAAATAGTTAACTATCAAAATATCTTTGATTTAAATATGTTGTAGGATAGGCTTGATCATGACCTGTACGTCTAACATGATCTAAATATTTAGGAATATAGGACAAAGCTTTTATTCTATCAGATAAAGACATTCTATTCCATAGATTTTCTGCCATTTTTTTTTTACCTACTTTATATCTATAATCTATCCAAAAACGATTAAAAGACAAATCTAAAGGAATTTCCTCTATAGAAAATGCAGCTTTTGTATTTTTCATTTTATTTATAATAGATTCATTATAAGGTAAATATTTTCCTATCCATATATAATGTGATAAAGAAAGTCTTTCGGGAAAGATAATTTCCCTTAAAAAACCATTAAGATCATACTTAAAAATAATCTCTCCAGATACTAAACGGCTTCTAAATATATATTGTTTTCCTTTCATTCTTTTTTTTATTTCATCAGCATTTATGAATAAAATTATTAACTATAATATATTTATTTGATAATGAAAATTAAAAAAAACTGAAAAAATGTTTTACATAATCTAAAACCTATTTTTATTCTAATCTACAAATAGAAAATAATTCCAAAAAATAACGTATAAAAAATGACAAAAATTATGGATTTTCATTCTATAAAAAATAGAGATAAAAAAAATCTTATGATCTTTTTTTCATATATTATTCTTTTTTTATTCTATTAAATGTTATATATTGTTCCTACACCTATAGGAAATTTAGAAGATTTCACTTTTAGAAGTCTACGAATATTAAATGAAGTAGATCTTATTTTGGCAGAAAATTATAAAGTTTCAAAAAAATTATTGAATTTTTATAATATTAAAACACCTATAAAAACTTATCATATTTATAATGAACATAAAATAATTCCTTCAATTTTAGAAAAAATAAAAAAGGGTAAAAAATTAGCATTAATTTCTAATGCTGGAACTCCAAGTATATCTGATCCAGGATTTTTACTTATTAAATCTTGTATTAGAGATACTATCTCTGTAGAATGTTTGCCAGGCCCCACAGCGATTATCCCAGCATTAGTCATCTCTGGGCTTCCTATTAATGAATTTACATTTATTGGTTTTTTACCAAAAAAAAAAAGACAAACAAAACTAGAAAAATTATCGAGAGAAAATAGGACTCTTTTATTATACGAATCTCCTCATAGATTATTACGGACTTTAAACGATTTAAAAGATTTTTTTGGATTGGAAAGAAATATCGTTATATGCAAAGAAATATCTAAAATTTTTCAAGAAACATTGAGAGGAAATATTGAAGAGATGATTTTATATTATAAAACTATACAAAAAATATTTGGAGAATATATTCTTATTATTGATAAAAAGAAATAAAAATATTAAATATATTTTCTTTTTATCAATAATTCTGCAATTTGTATTGCATTCGTAGCGGATCCTTTTCGTAAATTATCTGCTACAATCCAAAGATTCAAAGAATTTAAACAGGAATAATCTCTACGAATACGTCCTACAAATACTTCATCTTTTCCATGAGAAAATAAAGGCATAGGATAAATATTTTTTTTAGGATAATCTTGAACAACAATTCCTTTTCTTTTCAAAAAAATTTTATATATATGATCAATATCAGGTTTTTTTTTAAATGTTATATTTACACTTTCTGAATGACCACCTATAACAGGAACACGTGCAGCAGTAGCTGTAATAGCTATATTTTTATCATTTATAATCTTTTTTGTTTCCTTCATCAATTTTATTTCTTCCATTGTATAACCATTTTTTACAAAAAAATCACAATGTGGTAAGACATTTTGATAAATAGGATGTGGATATATTTTTTCATAAGAAGAAAAACCATCTTTTTCCTGATTCATTTGATTCAAAGCTTTCTTTCCTGTTCCAGTAACCGATTGGTATGTAGATACAATAACACGATCTATGCAATATTCTATATGTAATGGGAATAATACCATAACTAATTGTATAGTAGAACAATTAGGGTTTGCTATGATTTTATCATCCTTAGACAAACAAGAAGAATTTATTTCAGGAATAATCAGTTTTTTTTGGGGATCCATCCTCCATGCAGAAGAATTATCTATAACTGTTGTTCCTATTTTTGCAAATTTAGGTGCCCATTTCTTAGATACATCTGATCCAGCTGAAAATAAAACGATATTAGGTTTTTTTGAAAATAATTCCCTAATACTAATTATTTTATATTTTTTATTATTATGAATAAATTCTTTTCCTATTGATTTTTCAGAAGCGGAAAGATATAATTTTTCTATTGGAAAATTTCTATTTTTCAATAGATCTACCATTACACGTCCTACCATTCCTGTAACCCCTACTATTCCTAGTTTCATATTAAATTTAATTCAGATTATTGTGATATTTTTGGATTTTTATTTTACTAACATAATACAGATATAGAAAAACAAAGTTAGAAAATAATAAATAAATAAAAAATATTACAGTATATGCTTATTTTTCATTATTAAATGAAATAGATATTATGAAAAAATGAAAAATGGAAAAATGATTATTTTATCTGGTCCATCAGGATCTGGAAAAACAACTATATCAGAATATTTACTTTCAAAAATTCCAAAATTAAAATTTTCTGTATCATGTACTACACGTTCTATACGGAATAATGAAAAACATGGAAAAGACTATTACTTTATTTCTACGAATAAATTTATTTCTAAAATAAAAAAAAATCAATTTTTAGAATGGGAAGAAGTTTATCCTAAATTATTTTATGGAACTCTAAAAAGTGAAATATCCAGAATTTGGAACGAACATAAACATGTTTTATTTGATGTCGATGTAAAAGGGGGATTATGTTTACAAAAACAATATCCATATGATTCCTTATCTATCTTTATAATGGTAAATTCTATGGAAATCTTAAAAAGAAGACTTTTTTCAAGAAATCATGAGGAATTATCTCAAATTAATATACGTTTAAATAAAGCAAAAATGGAATGGAAATATGCAAAATTATTCGATATAGTATTACTAAATATTAATTTATCTCAAACACAAAAAAAAGTAATCAAATTAGTTTATAATTTTACAGAAAATCGGGGTTGACTGGAATTGAATCATCGAACGTACGAAATGACCAATAGGAGATAATCAAATAGCCTTATTATTATATAACCAAAGCTCCCCAGGCTGGATTCGAACCAGCGACACCCTGATTAACAGTCAGGTGCTCTGACCAACTGAGCTACTGAGGATTATTTATTTTAAGAGGATTATTTATTTTAATTGGAATTTTTTTTATTCTTATTTTATGTCTTCCACCTTCAAAATCTGTTTGAATAAATATTTTAACTATTTCTAAAACATCTTTTTTATTTTCTATAAAACGAGCAGGCAAACTAATAATATTGGCATTATTATGCCTTTTTGCTAAAAAAGCAATTTCTTTTTTCCATACTAATGCAGCACGAATTTTTGGATATTTATTGGCAATCATAGCCGCTCCATTTCCACTACCGCAAATTACAATACCAAAATCAGCTTTTCCTTTTTCTATAAATTCCGCTGTAGGATGAATAAAATCAGGATAATCAACCTTTTCTCCATAACGAAATAATCCAAAATCTTTTACATGATCTCCTTTTTCAATCAAATAATTAACTATTAATCTTTTATAATCTATTCCTGTATGATCAGATCCTATTGCTATTCTCATTTATCCTAAAATTCTATAAAAATACATTAAAAATTTGGAATTTTTTTTCATTTCATGAGTTCTTGTTTTTCGTAATAAAAGATTCAATAAGTTTGTATATTTTAATTTTTATTTATATGAAAGAGGATATAAAAACTGTAAATGATTTTAATTTTAAAAATAAAACAGCTATAGTCAGAGTTGATTTTAATGTTCCTATCAACAATAAATCTAAAAAAATACTAGATGATACACGTATTCAATACAGTATTCCTACCATTCAAAAAATAATTTATGAACATGGAAAAGTAGTACTACTCTCTCATTTTGGAAGACCAAAAGGGGAACGTTCCAAAATTTATTCTTTGAAATTTATAGTTTCTTATTTATCTAAAAAATTACAAATTCCTATAAAATTTTCAGAATATTGTATAGGAAAAAATGTAGAAAAACGTGTAAATGAATTAAAAAATGGAGAAATTTTACTGTTGGAAAATATTCGATTCTACAAAGAAGAGGAAGAAGGAGACGAAAATTTTGCTTTTCAGTTATCAAAGCTAGGAGATATTTATGTAAACGATGCCTTCTCCGTCTCTCATCGTTTACATGCTTCTATTACTAGTCTTCCAAAATTTTTTGGAAAAAATAAATGTATTGGATTTCTCATGAAAAAAGAAATACATTCTTTAAAAAAGATCTTTGAAAGAGGTAAAAAACCCATTACAATCCTATTAGGAGGAGCGAAGATATATTCTAAAATATCCATTATAGAAAACCTTATTAATTTAGTAGATCATATCCTAATAGGAGGTGGGCTAGCCTATCCTTTTATCAAGGCAAAAGGAGGAAAAGTAGGAGATTCCATTGTAGATATATACAAATATAATGAAATTGAAAAAGTATTAAAAAATATTTTTTATAAATATAAAAAACAAGATAAAACAAATATCTCCTTTCCAAAAGACGTAGTTATAGCAGATTCTTTTAAAAATAATGCTAATAAGAAGATTTCTTCCATATATTCTATACCAAATGGATGGAAAGGTTTAGATTTAGGTCCAAAATCTATAAAATATTTTTGCGAAATCATCAAAAAGTCCAAAACCATTCTTTGGAATGGGCCGTTAGGAGTATTTGAATTCTCCAATTTTTCTTTAGGAACTAAAGCTATAGCAAGATCTATTGTAAATGCAACTGAAAATGGATCTTTTTCTTTAATAGGTGGTGGAGATTCCATTGCTTCATTAAAAATGGAAAAGTGCGAAAAAAAAATTAGCTATTTATCCACTGGAGGAGGTGCTATGTTAGAAAGTTTAAAAAATAAAATACTTCCTGGAATAAAATCTATAATCTCAAAGGATTTAACAAATCCTAATATTGGATCTTTTTAATTATATTTGTTTTTTAATAAAAAAAATATGTCATTTAAACTTCCTAATTTATCTTATTCATACAAGGATTTTGAACCTTATATAGATCAAAAAACTATGAAAATCCATTATATAAAACATCATGCTGCATATACCAATAATCTAAATAAAGCTATTAATGGAACAGATATGGAAAACTTATCTATAAAAGAAATTTTAAGAAGAGCGAATATTGAAAATCCAATAATAAGAAATAATAGTGGGGGTTTTTATAATCATAATTTATTTTGGGAAATATTAATTCCTCATTCAAAAAGTACTCCTCCAAGTGAGTGTCTAAATGAAGTTTTTAAAAAAAAATTCAAAACATTCGATCTTTTCAAAGAAAAATTTACGGATGTAGCAATGAATCGTTTTGGTTCTGGATGGGCATGGCTATGTGTAAAAGAAAAAGAATTAACTATTTGTTCTACAGAAAATCAAGATAATCCATTAATGTTAGGGATTGGTTGTGAAGGTATTCCTATATTAGGATTAGATGTTTGGGAACATGCTTATTATCTTCAATATCAAAATCGAAGAATCGATTATATTTCTTCATTTTGGAATATCATTAATTGGAAAAAAGTAGAAGAAAATTATAAATATTCCATAGTAGAATAACCGAATGGGAAAGATTATTCTAGAGAATATAAAATTATTTGGATTTCACGGGTGTATTCCAGAGGAAAAATTTTTAGGTTCTTATTATACAGTCAATATAGAAGTAGAATTAGATCTTTATAAGGCTTCTATTAGTGACGATTTATCAAAAACTATTGATTATGTATATTTATTTCGTATTGTAAAAGAAGAAATGGCTATTAATTCTAAATTATTGGAACATTTAGCCTATAGAATAATCCAAAGAATAAAAAAGTATAGGATAGATTTAGTTAAAAAAATAAAAATAAAGATTTGTAAAGAAAACCCCCCCCTGCAAAGCAGTGTGGATAGATTTTGTGTTATTTTAGATGACCTAAATTAATTCTTTGTAATTTTGGCACGGTGGCCGATTGGAAAGGCATGGGTCTGCAAAACCTTTTATAGCGGTTCGATTCCGCTCTGTGCCTCTATATTGTTCAATTAACTTTTTTAAAAAAAATATTTTTAAATGATATTGTACTCTTTTTAAAAGATCAATATGATTGTCAATCTTTTTTGTGTAAAAATGGTAATTGTACAAAAATTTTTTCTTTGTAAGATTATATCTTTTATAGATTACATCTTCTTCATTTTTTTTATGAAAAGAAAACTCCTGGAAAAATAAAATTTCTGTGAGTAGATTTATCATTCTTTTTTTAGAAATAAAAACACTTATAGGTATACTATTATCTGAATAAATGAAAAAAAATAGTAAAAGAATTATTTTTTTTATCAAAATAAATTTTTTATACTAGTTAATAATTTTTTTCCTTATTCTTTTTTTTTTGTAAATTTGCGAATTTAAATCATAATTAAAAATTTTTATTCTGTATAAATCAATGAATATGCAACAATAATAATGATGAAGATCAATAATATTCTCATTTCACAACCTCTAAAAGGTTCAAATTCTCCATATCTAGAATTAAGCAAAAATGTGAAAATAGATTTTAGATCCTTTATAGAAGTAAAAGGAGCATCCTCTATTGAGGTAAGAAAACAGAAAATTAATTTTTCTGATTTTACGGTAGTTCTTTTCATTAGTAAAAACTCTGTTGACCATTATTTTAGATTAGCAGAATCTATGCGATTCAAAGTTCCTATTTCCATGAAATATATTTGTCAAACAGAATCTATAGCTTATTATTTGCAAAAATATATCATATATAGAAAAAGGAAAATATACATTGGAAAAAAATCATTTAAAGATATATTGCCTTTTATTAAAAAAAATACAAATGAAAGATTCCTTTTACCATCTTCAGATATATTAAAATCAGAAATACCAAAAATGTTAAATAAACTAAATATTTCATGGAAAAGAGCTATTTTATATAAAACTAATTCTAGTGATTTATCTGATTTAAAACATATCATATATTATGATATATTGGTATTCTTTAGCCCAGCATGTATAAAATCTTTATTTGAAAATTTTCCTAATTTTGATCAAAATAATATAAAAATTGCTACTTTTGGAAAAAACACTTTAGATGCTGCTTATAAAGCTGGATTAAAAATAGCTATTAGAGTCCCAACTCCGGAATTTCCTTCTATGGCTAAAGCTCTAGAAAGATATATAAAAGAATATCAAAAAAAATAAAAAAGATTATTCTACGGTTACAGATTTTGCTAAATTTCTTGGTCGATCTACGTTTTTTCCTCTTAGAAAAGCAATTTGATAGGCCAATAATTGAAGAGGAATGATCGTAATTAAAGGACTTAATTCTTCAGAAATAATTGGAATTTTTATTACATGATCTGCTAACTTACTTGCTTGAATATCTCCATCATTGACTATGGCTATAATTTTTCCTTTTCTAGCTTTAATTTCTTGAATATTTCCTATTATTTTTTCATAACATTCTTTTTTATTAGCTATAATAACTACTGGCATATGTTCATCGATTAAAGCCATAGGTCCATGTTTCATTTCTCCTGCAGGATAACCTTCTGCATGAATGTAAGAAATTTCTTTTAATTTTAAAGCTCCTTCTAAAGCTACTGGAAAATTAATTCCTCTACCTAAATAGAGAAAATTATTTACATGATGATATAATTTAGATATTTTTTTGATAGAATTATCTATTTTTAACGTATAATTAACTTTTTCTGGAACAGATCTAAGTTCTTTACAAAAAAATTCATAACGAATATCTGTAATAACAGATCTATATTTTCCTATTTTCAAAGCTAATAAAAAAAGAACTGTTATCTGAGCTGTAAAAGATTTTGTAGAAGCTACTCCAATTTCTGGACCTGCATGTGTATAAGCTCCTGCATCTACATTTCGTGCAATATAAGATCCTGCAACATTACAAATTCCAAAAACAAAAGCACCCTTTTTTTTTGCTAACTTTAAGGCCGCTATAGTATCTGCGGTTTCTCCTGATTGAGAAATGACAATAACAATATTTTTTTCTTCTATAATTGGATTTTTGTATCTAAATTCCGAAGCATATTCTACTTCTACTGGAATATGCGTTAATTTTTCCAACAAATATTCTCCAATTAAACTTGAATGCCATGAAGTTCCACATGCAACGATAGTTATACATTTTGCATTGATAAAAATATCCTTATTAGATTCAATCCCATCAATACATATTAATCCATCAGAAATCAATAATCTACCACGCAAAGTGTCCAAAATTGTTTTTGGTTGTTCATAAATTTCTTTTAACATAAAATATTGATATTTTCCTTTTTCAATCTCTTTAAGATTAATTTTAAGTTCTTTAATTATTGGACTAAGTTTGTGATTATCTATAATTTTTCGTAAATCTAACTCTTTATCCTTTATAAGAATAGCCATTTCTCCATCTTTTAAATAAAGTGCATTATTAGTATAATCAATGAATGGAATAGGATCAGATGCTATAAAAAATTCTTTTTCATTAATTCCCAATGTAAGGGGGCTCCCTAATTTAGCAATAACGATTTTATCTGGATCAGATTTTTCTATTACAGCTATAGAATAAGCTCCAATTACTTCATTCAAAGAAATCCTAACAGCTTCTTCCAAAGATAATTGGTTTTTTTTTTGAATAAACTCAATCAAGTTTACAAGAACTTCTGTATCTGTTTCACTTTTAAAAGTGAAACCATTTTTAAGTAAAATAATTTTAATTGCATGATAATTTTCTATGATTCCATTATGAATCAGAACAAGCTCTTTAGAATTAGAAACATGAGGATGTGCATTAATATCATCTGGAATACCATGAGTTGCCCATCTTGTATGTCCTATGCCAGTTGTCCCTTTTATTGAAAAAATTTTTTTCTCTAATTCATAAACTCTTCCTTTTGTTTTATATAAATTATATTTTCCATCATAAAAAACAGCTATTCCAGAACTATCATATCCACGATATTCCAATTTTTTTAATCCATTAATAAGAATGGGATAGGCTTCTCTATATCCCAAATAACCAACTATTCCACACATTCTAACCTATAGAATCAGAATTTTTAATTTTTTTTATTGATATAGATTAATTCATCTTTTCTAAAAAAGTTTCTTTATAAAATTGTTGATAAACGGTTTCTATTTTTTCTACAGGATAATATTTTAACACTAATAATTTATTTTTTTCTATATAATCATCTATTTCTTTAGGAAAAGAAAGATCACCTTTGATTATTGCATCAGAAAAGTACATACATAACTTTATCAGATTAAAATAGTTAGGATTTTCCAATAATTTTAATTTTCTAGATTTTATTCCATCTATTTTTACTTTTTTAATAATATCCTTATTAATAGATCCTTTAAATGGAGTATTATATATAGATGTAACAATTTTTGTATTTTTATATACAGGACCATTTTTGTAAAAATTCTTAATATATAGTGGAATAAAAGAACTAATCCAACCATATATATGAATAATATCAGGACTCCAATTCAATTTTTTTACGGCTTCCAAAACTCCTTTTGTAAAGAATAAAGCTCTTTCGTCATTATCCGAAAAAAGATTACCATTTTCATCTTCATACATAGCTTTTCTTTTAAAATATTCTTCATTATCTATAAAATAAACTTGTAGTCTAGCATCGGGAATAGACGCAACCTTAATCAATAAAGGGTGATCTACGTCATTGATCATTAAGTTCATCCCTGACAAACGAATCACTTCATGTAATTGATGCCTTCGTTCATTTATCATTCCAAAGCGTGGCATGAATATACGAATGTCATTTCCTATGGATTGCATAAACTTGGTAGCTTTTAAAACCGATAAAGAAATAGGACTCTCTGAAGAGAAAGGGAATAAATCTGAAGAAACATATAATATACGTTTACCTGTCATCTTAGAGAAATTTTTTTATATTTGAAATATATATAGTAAAAAAAACGAATCATTACAAAGATAATAAATAATATCCAATACTTATTTACAGAGGTGACAGATATAAAAAATCTATAGAATCCCTTTTATATTATATTAGAGAAAACCTCGTAGATTTTAGATTTTTTTAACCGTTAATTAAAATGCCATTTTATTTGGAAAAAAAGAAAAAAAAATATTCCATTGAAAAAAAAATTCAGTATAAAAATTGGTCTACTGCTACTGGATTAATCACTATTACTAGTTATGGATATGCATTTGTAAATGTAGAAGGATTTCAAAAAGAAATTTTTATTCCTAAAAAAAAAACTAATCGAGCTATAGAAGGAGATTTAGTTCGAATAAAACTAAAAAACAAAAAATTAGGAAAAAAAATAGAAGGAGAAGTTATAAAAATAATAAAAAGAAAAAGAGAAAATTTTATTGGAATATTAAAAATTCAATCTAATTCCAAATATGGATCAGTAATAGTTCATAACAAGACTATTCATGTAAATATAGATATTCCTAAAAAAAAATTAAAAGGATATTATCATAATGAAAAAGTATTAGTTAGAATAATTAAATGGCCAAAAAATTTCAAAAATCCTTTAGGAGAAATTATTAAAGTATTTGGACCATCTGGAGAACATAAAACGGAAGTTTATTCTTTGTTGGAAGAATATGGATTATCTTATGAATTTCCTAAAGAAGTAGAAAAAGAAGCAAAAAAAATTGTATTTAAAAAAAATTCAGATAACAATCTTAGAAGGGATATGCGAAACATTAATACCTTTACTATAGATCCTTTCGATGCAAAAGATTTTGATGATGCACTTTCTATCAGAAAGTTAAATGCTAATACTTGGGAAATTGGAATTCATATATCCGATGTTTCTTATTATGTGAAAGAAGGAAGTTTATTAGATAAAGAAGCATATACACGTGCAAATTCCATTTATTTTATTGGAAAATCCATTCCTATGCTTCCAAAAATATTATCCAATGATCTTTGTTCTTTACATCCAGAAAAAGATAAATTAAGTTTTTCTTCCATTTTTAATGTAGATAGTAAAGGAAAAATATTAAAAAGTTGGTTTGGAAAAACGATTATACGATCTAACAGAAGGTTTACATATGAAGAAGTTCAAAAAATTATAGAAAATAAAAGAGGAGATTTTCACAAAGACCTTTATACCTTGTTTTCTTTTTCTAAGATTTTTACTAAAAAAAGATTAAAAAATGGATCTATTTACCTAGATAAGGTAGAAATAAAAATTCATTTGGATGAAAAAAAAAACCCTTCTAAATTAGATTTAGAAAAAAATAAAGAAGCTCATCGTTTAATAGAAGAATTTATGTTACTAGCAAACAGAAAAGTTTCAGAATTTGTTAGTTTAAATTTGGAAGGCTCCCCTTCTAAAAAAACGTATATTTACAGAACACACGATAAACCAGATTTTCAGAAGATTTTCGTTTTAAAAAAAATAATAGAGCCTTTAGGTTATTCCTTAGACTTAAAAAATCTAAAGAAATCTCTTAATTGTTTATTAACAAATATTCAAGGTAAATCAGAACAAAATATGATCGAAAATTTGATTCTTCGTTCCATGAGTAAAGCTAAATATTCCACAAAAAACATAGGACACTATGGATTATCCTTTATTTACTATTCGCATTTTACTTCTCCTATAAGGAGATATTCAGATATTATAGCACACCGTTTATTAAATTATTATTTAACTAATAATGAATCTAAATTAAAATCTCTAGATTTTTATGAAAAACAGTCTGTACATTGTAGTTATAAAGAGCGTTTATCAATAGATGCAGAAAGAGAATTTTCGAAATACATACAAGTTAAATATATAAAGAAATTTCTAGGAAAAGAATTTGATGGAATTATTACAGGATTTACAGACTGGAGTGTTTTCATTGATTTATTGTCATTTCAAACAGAAGGAATGGTAAGATTACGTGATATTGGAGGAGATATTTACACTCTAAATTCCAATAATTATAGTATAATTGGCAAAAAAAAACAAAAAATTTACCATTTAGGAGATAAAGTAAAAGTAAAACTTATAGACGCAAATATAGAAAAGAAACAAATTCTTCTTGAGTGGTTAGATATTTAGAAAATTTTCTTATTAATTCTTACATATTTAGGAACAAATATGGTATAATTTCCTCCATTTTTTATAATATCTCTTACCATACAAGAACTAATATAAGATTTTTCATAAGAAGAAAGAATGAATATGGTTTCAATACAACTTTTTTTATCTAATTCTTTATTTGCATAATAAATATTCTTTTCAAATTCAAAATCTAATTGATTTCTAATCCCTCTCAATAAAAATTGAGCCTTTTTTTTTTTACAAAAAGAAATAGTTAAACCTTGAAATAATTCTATTTCTATTTTAGGAAACTTAAAAAAAGTTTTTTTTATCCATTCTTTTCTCTTTTTAATAGAGAACATCTTATTTTTTTCCGAGTTATTTCCAATAGCTATAATAATTTTATCAAATAAATTTAAAGATCTAACAATGATGTCGTAATGTCCTAAAGTAATTGGATCAAAAGTTCCAGGAAATACAGCTATTCTATTATTCATATTTATTTATGTATTTATGAATTTATATCAAAAAAAATAAAAAGAGGAATAAAAGTTTTATTTTTGTCTTTAAAATTATTTTAATAATGGAAAAATTATGTTCCAGTTGTTTAACAACACAATGTTTTATTAACAAGGAAAATAATATTTCCAATAAAAAACAATGTTTAAAACTGAATGTAGTGGATTGGTTATCCGATATAAAATCTCCTTTTGGAGATGAATATGATCTTGTAGAAGTTCAATTTAAAAATGATAGAAAAGAATTTTTTCATAATCAGGATAAAATATCCCTTTGTAAAGGGGATATTGTAACTGTAGAATCTAAATCTATTGGATATGATATAGGAATAGTGACTTTAACAGGAGAATTGGTAAAATTACAGATAAGGAATAAAAATATTTCTTTGAGTTCTTTAAAAAGAAAAAAGATATATAGGAAATCTACGGATATAGAAATAAATATTTGGAAATCTTTAAAAAAAAAAGAACATATATATCTTTCAAAATCTAAAGAAATTGCAAAAAATTTGAACCTTTCTATGAAAATTTGTGATGTAGAATATCAAGGAGATGGAGAAAAAGCTATTTTTTATTATACATCGGAAAATAGAATTGATTTTAGAAAATTAATTAAAAAGTTAGCTATCTCATTTCATACACGTATAGAAATGAAACAAATAGGATACAGACAAGAATCCGCAAAAATTGGAGGAATAGGATCTTGTGGTAGAGAACTATGTTGTTCTACTTGGTTAAAAAATTTTAAAAGTGTTACGACTAATTCAGCTAGATATCAACAACTTTCTATAAATATAGAAAAATTAACTGGACAATGCAGCAAATTGAAATGTTGTTTAAATTATGAATTAGACGCTTATTTATCAGCTATAAAAGATTTTCCAGATTTTGAGAGTAAAATACACACAGAAAAAGGAGTTGCAAAATGTATGAAGATTGACGTATTCAAAAAACAAATGTGGTTTTCTTATATTAAGAATCCAAATACTTGGTTCAGAATAGGAATAAAAAAAATAAAAGAAATTTTAGAAAAAAATAGAAAGAATCAAAAGTCTTCTCCTCTAGAGGAACTATCAATAATTAAGATCATTCAAAAAACAGAATTAACATTTCAAGATTAATTTATTATAAATAGATGATTCTAAAATTTAGATTATGCAAATAAAAAAAAGAATTCTTTTAAGTGTATACTAAAAAAAGAAAAAAAATTAGCTTTGATTTTCGTATACTTCTTTTTTATTTTTGGTTTTTCTTTTTTCTAGGGATTTTTTCTATTTTTTTTATATTTTATGCAGCTTCTAAAGGTTATTTAGGAACTTTACCAAGCACTAAAGACATAGAAAATCCTACAATGGAAGTAGGATCGGAAGTATATGATTCCAATGGAATTTTATTAGGAAAATTTTTTTCCGAAAATAGAACTCTAATTACTTATAAAAAACTTCCAAAAAATCTTATTAATGCTCTCATAGCAAAGGAAGATATTCGTTTTAAATATCATTCTGGAATTGATGCAAAATCTCTTCTTAGAGCTATTTTTTCTTTAGGTAAAAAAGGAGGAGGTAGTACCATTTCTCAACAATTAGCTAAACTTCTTTTTACAGGTCCATCTGCAAAAAACAAGTTGCAAAGAATGCATCAAAAACTTTTAGAATGGGTAATGGCTATTGAATTAGAAAAACGTTATACAAAAGAAGAAATTATTACTATGTATTATAACAAATTTGATTTTTTATATAATGCAAAAGGAATTGAAACAGCTGCACATACTTATTTTAATAAAACAGCTTCTGAACTTAATTTGGGAGAATGTGCTACGTTGGTGGGGATGTTAGAAAATCCTTCATTATACAATCCAAAAATATATCCTTATAGAGCAAAAAAACAAAGAAATTTAGTTTTATCTCAAATGAAAAAATATGATTTATTGAATGAATATAAATATAAAGAAGAATTGAAAAAACCCGTAAAAATAAATTTTAAAATGCAGAAAAAAGATTTTGAATTGTTAACTTATTACGGTGAATTTTTGAAAAAAGAAATTCAAGAAGCATTAAATGACCATGAAAAAGAAACTGGACAAAAGCTTAATCTTTATTCTAGTGGATTGAAAATATATACATCTATTGATGAAAAAATGCAAGATTATGCAGAAAAAGCAGTAAAAAAACACCTTAGTAAATTACAAATTTTATTTAATAGTTCTCAAAAAAAAAATAAAAATGCTCCATTTTTAAATATTACTCCAGAAAAAACAAATAGGATTTTTCTATCTGCCATGCGTAGGACACAACTTTATCAATATCTTAAACAAAAAGGGATGACAGAGGAAAAAATTATAAAAGAATTAAAAAAACCAAAACCTACAAAAATATTTACCTGGAATGGATCCCAAAAAGTATTAATGTCTCCATGGGATTTTATTCGTTATCAAAAAAGTATTATTCAAGCTGGTATGCTATCTATAGAACCTTATACAGGCTATATAAAAGCATGGGTCGGTGGAATAGATTTTAATTATTTTCAATATGATCATGTTGCTAAAACAAAACGTCAAGTTGGTTCTGTTTTCAAACCTATTTTATATGCTGCAGCAATTAAGGAATTGCATTATAATCCTTGCACAAAAATATCAAATGAAAAATTTCATATAGGAAAATGGAGTCCTAGAAATTCAAATGGAAAATATGGTGGTCACCTTACTTTAAAAGATGGATTAGCATTATCCGTTAACACTATTTCTGCTAGACTTATAGCACAAATAACTCCAGGCCCAGTAATAGATTTAGCAAAAAGAATGGGAGTGGAATCCATGATCCCTGAACATCCATCTATAGCTCTTGGATCTTCTGATTTAACCTTATATGAAATGACAGGAGCTTTTAATACATTTACTAATTATGGTAATTATGTAAAACCAAGTATTTTAGTAAGAATAGAGGATAAATATGGAAAAATAATTAAAGAACGAATAGATATTAGCATAAGGAAAGTATTTAGTGAAGAAGTTGCGTATATTATGTTAAAATTAATGGAAGGGGTAGTACAGTATGGAACGGCTAAAAGATTACATAAGTATAATTTTATTTTGGAAAATATAGCAGGAAAAACCGGGACCACTAATGAAAATTCGGATGGATGGTTTATAGGAATGATTCCTAATTTAACTACTGGGGTTTGGGTTGGTTGGGAAGATCGATTTGCTCATTTTGAAAACATAAAATTAGGACAAGGAGCGAACATGGCATTGCCTATATGGGCTTATTACATGAAAAGTCTATATAAGGATACAAGTCTTGTATATCATGAAAAATTGTTTTTTCATAAACCAAAAAATTCCAAATATAATTGGGATCAATGTGAGGAAAATAAAAATAATAATGAGGAAAATAATTTCAAAGATTTTCTAGATTTTGATGAAAGTTTAAATACTGAAAATCCTTTAGATTACGATAAATAGATGGTATCTTATTATTGAAAAATGTATGATAAAAAAAATTTTAATTTTAGATAAAAATCATCCTTTTATCATATATAAATTAAGAAAAGAAGGATTCATTTGTAATGAAAATTATTATGATCCTATAGAAAAAATTATAAAGATCATATCTCTATATGATGGAATTATTTTAAGAAGTCGATTAAAAATAGATAAAGAATTTATTAAAAAAGCTAAAAATTTAAAATTTATAGCTCGTGTAGGATCTGGAACAGAAAATATAGATCAAAATTATGCTTTCAAAAATGGGGTCACTTTAATTTCTTCTCCAAAAGGGAATAAGGATGCTGTAGCAGAACATGCTATAGCTATGCTTTTATCTATGATGAATCATATCATTCGTTCTAATCAGGAAATTAGAAAAGGGAAGTGGAATAGAGAATCTAATAGAGGAATAGAAATAATGGGAAAAACAATAGGGATTATTGGATATGGTAATACAGGAAAGGCATTTGCTAAAAAAATTTCTGGATTTGAACCTACAATATTTTGTTATGATATCCTTCCTAAAGTAGGAGATATTTATGCAGAACAAGTAGATATGAAAACAATTTTTATGAAATCGGATATAATTAGTCTACATGTTCCTTACACAAAGGATACTAAAGGAATGGTAAACGAAATATTTATAAAAAAATTTTTTAAACCTTTTTATTTTATTAATACATCTAGGGGTGGGTGCGTACTTACCGAACATTTAGTGACCGCTTTAAAAAATGGAAAAATATATGGAGCATGTTTAGATGTATTAGAATATGAAAAATATTCTTTTGAACATTTTTTTTATCACCGTAAACTTCCAAAAAATTTTTTTTATCTTATTTATTCCGATAAGGTTATTTTAACCCCACACATAGCTGGATGGACTAAAGAATCAAAATATAAAATGGAAAAAGAGATCGTTGAAAAAATTATTTTTCTAAAAAAAAGTTTATATAATTCTTCAATTAAAACTTGAAATCTATGAAAACTATTTTTTACATGTTTTTTTTCTTAATTACCTTATATAAAATTCGAATACTCTAATAGGATCACCAAAATACCTAAAGAAAAAACATTATTATTCCAATAATGTATTCCTAAGAAAAAAAAAGTTATTGCACTATAAGTAATAACAAAAAATTTTCCGATTTTATTATATATATTTAGGAGTTTTTCATTCCATCTTTATAGATAGATCCACAATATTAGAAAAAAATACAGTCAAAGGAAATATAAAAAATTTATAGAAAAAAAACTTTTTATTAATTTTTTTTCTGTTTTTTTTTTTCAAATGAGTTTTTTAAACATTGATTCGTTAATTCATTTAATTTTTTTACTTTAAAATCAAAATTTCCTTTCAATTTTTTTCTTATTTCATGCATTTTAATCAATACTTCATTTAATTCATGAGGTAAAAAATACGAAAAAATTTCTTTTAAACGTTTAGCTATAGTAGGAGATTTACCATTGGTAGAAATGGCTATTTTTAGATTACCTTTTTGTACAATAGATCCAAGATAAAAATCACAAAGTTCAGGTTTGTCAGATACGTTTACTAGTTTATGCATTTTTTTTGCATCTTTTTTTATTTTCTCACTTAAAATTAGATTATTAACAGCAACAATAATAACATCCATATTTTCTAAATCGGATACCCCATATGATTTTTTAATTAATCTTATGGAATTAAATAATTTAGATAGTTCATAAAATCTTTGATCAATATGAGAAGCTATCAGATTAATTTTTGTATCAGGATTATTTCGTAATACGGTATTTAATTTTTCTAAAGCAGTTTTTCCTCCTCCAATAATTAAAAGAGAAAGTTTTTCTAACTTTAAAAAAATCGGAAAAAGTCGATTATTTTCTTTTTTTATCCTCATTAGATTATACAATCCATTTCTTTCTAAAAGAAAAATTTCCTAATTTTTCTCCAAAAAATCTTTCTTTTTTAAAAAAATAAAAAATAAGATCAAGTTCCTTTAAAATAGAAAATTCATCCATATTTTTTTTATATAGTTTATTCAAACGTCTTCCTTCTTGATCCCCTCCTAAATAAAGATTATATCTTCCATAAGAAACCCCTACCAATCCTATTTCTGATAAATAAGGACGAGAACAACCATTGGGACATCCGGTCATACGAATAATAATATTTTCTTTATCCAACTGATACTTTTTTAAAATAGTTTCTATTTTAGATATTAAATGAGGAAGATAACGTTGTCCTTCAGCTAATGCTAAAGGACAAGTATTAAATGCAACACAGGCCATAGAATTTTTTCTTATAGAAGAAAGACTATTCATATAATTGTAAATTCCATATTTATCAAGAAAAAATTCTATTTTTTTTTTATCATTTCTATGAATATGAGTTAATGTCATATTTTGATTACAAGTAAATAAAAAATCACATATTTGATATTCTGCTATTTTTAATAAAGCAGATTTTAATTTAAAATTTTTTCTATCAAAGATTAGACCATTTTCTATAAAAAAAGTATAATTCCATAATTTTCTATTATCTTGAATCCAACCAAAATAATCACATCTTTCTGTAAAAAAAAATGGGTGTTCTTTTTTTAAAAAAAATCCAATTCTTTTTTCTAATTTATTCTTAAACCAATCGATTCCATAATGGTCTATGGTATATTTTAAACGAGCTAATTTACGATCTCCTCTATTTCCATAATCACGTTGAATTTTTAAAATTTCGTATATTATTTTTAGTATTTCTTTCTCAGAATCATAAAATCCAATTACTGTACCTAATCTAGAATAAGTTTTGGAATTTCCATGTGTAGTAGATAATCCTCCTCCAACAGATATATTAAATCCTTGAAATTGGTTATTTACGATAATAGCTATTAATCCTATATCATTTGCAAATACATCTACATCATTATTTGGAGGTATAGCTATTGCTATCTTAAATTTTCTAGGCAAAAAACAATCCAGGTAAAGAGGTTCTTTCTTTTTTTTTTCAAGAATTTTTTTTTCATCTAACCATATTTCATAATAGGCTCTTGTTTTTGGAAGTAACATTTTGCTAATTTTTAAAGCATAGTTAAATATTTCTTCATGAAAGTATTTTCCAATATATGTACTACATACCACATTTCTATTAACATCACCACAAGTAGCAATAGAATCCAATTTTTCAAGATTAAAAGATTGAATAGTAGGTTTTATTTTAGATTTTATTAATCCATGTAATTGAATAGTTTGTCTAGTTGTAACTTTGATTACTCCGGTTGAATTTTTTTCCGAAATTTTATGTATAGCTATCCATTGTTTAGAATTAATAAGACCTCCTGGGATTCTTAATCGAATCATAAAAGAAAAAAAACGATCTAATTTTTTTTTAGATCTTTCTTCTCTTATATCTCGATTATCTTGTTGATATAAACCATGAAATTTAACTATAATTTTATCCTGATCATCAAGGCCCCCAAATAATTCATTTTTTAAACTATCGATAATAGTCCCTCTAAGACCTAGACTTTCTTTTTTTATTTTTTCCTCTCTTGTTTTTTTTTTTTTTTCTAAAAAACTATCTTTTTTCATATTATCAATCAATTTAATTCTAAAAAACAATTTTTGAAAAAATTAGTATACATCTTTTAAATAACGTCCATCTTCTATCATTTTTTTTACAAAAAATTCTGGAGAAGAATATCCCCCAACTTCTTTTATTATACGAAATATAGTGTTTTCAACATCTATACTCATAGAAATTTTTTTTCCACAAACGTATACATAAGCCCCATTTTTTATCCATGAAAAAAATTCTTTCCTATTTTCCCATATTTTATTCTGTACATATATTTTCTCTTTTTGATCTCTAGAAAAAGAAAGACTTACATGATGTAGTATTCCATTTTTTTTCCAATTTTGTATTTCCTTCTGATATAAAAAATCCGTGTAAAAGTGTTGGTCTCCAAAAAAAAGCCAATTTTTACCCGTAGATCCTATAGCTTCTCTTTCATATAAAAAAGAACGAAAAGGAGCTATTCCTGTTCCAGGTCCAATAAGGATAATATCCTTATTATTGGATTCTGGCAACTTAAATAAATGATTTTTGTGTATATAAAAGAATAAATCATCCCCTACTTTTAATTTAGAAAGAAAATTTGAACAAAATCCATATCTAATTTTTCCATTATTCGTTTGAAAACGATGACGTGATACTGTAATATGTATTTCAGAATGATGTACTTTAGGAGAAGAAGAAATAGAATATAATCTAGGTTTTATAGGATCCATTATTTGAACCAAATCTTTTAAAGAAATTTTCTTTCCTATAGGAAATTCTTTTAAAAGATCAAAAAAGATCCATTCTCTATTATTAGGTATATCTTTTCCTACCAATAAAGAATATTTTTTTAACATATTCCTGGATAAATAAAAAATACTCAAGTTTTTTTTCAATAAATTAAAGATCATTTTTACTTCATTGGAATTTTCCAGTATATCTTTATCTTGTAAAAGATTTATAATTTTTTTGACTTCATATTCAGAATTTTCAGCTTTAACAGCTATAGAATCTCCTGGAAGATAATCGATTTTTTCCGATTCATTTTTTTGAATTAAAATTTCAATATGATAAATTTCTTTATTAGATCCTCTATCTTTATCATTTAAAAGTATTTTAGTCAAAATTTTTCCATGAATCTTTTTTTTACCATCCTTTTTTTGGAATATATTTTCTTCCAGTTTTTTTATTTTAAAAATATTTAAAAAGTTTAAAAACCAACTTTCTGCTCTTGATTCAAAATCAACATCACATTTATATAAGGGGATCTTCCTATCTGCTCCCATTTCATATAAACGTTTATCTAAATCCTCTCCAGCTTTACAAAAAAAAGAATAAGAACGATCTCCTAATGCTAATACTCCATATTTCATATTATCTAAACGAAGATTTTTTTCTTGAAAAAGGAAATTGAAAAAAGATCTTGCGGATGAAGGGGGCTCTCCTTCTCCATGTGTGCTAATAATTATGAAAAAATAATCTTCTATTTTTAAATCTATAAAACGATATTGATCTAAACTTATTAATCTAATTTTAATTTTTTCTTTTTTAGCTTTTTCTACAATAGAAAATGCTAAATTTTTAGCATTTCCAGTTTCTGTTCCATATACAAGTGTAATTTTATCTTTATTCTTTTTCAATTCTTTCGAATTTTTTTGAAAAGAAGAGAATATTCCAGATATATATCCATACATCCAAATAATTTCTTCTTTAGAAGAATTTTTTATTAATTCTACAAATACTTTATTTTTTGATTCAGATAACATTTCATTCAAATTAAAAAAACATAAATAAATAGAAAAAAACAATAGGATTTTAATAAATAAAATAATTCTTTTTATCGAGAAAATTGGATCTATAATTCCATTTAAAATAACTATATAGATTGACTATTTTTCCAAAAATCACTAAAGAAGGAGATAAAAATTTTTTTTCTTTTTTTATCATATCTTTGAAATTATAAAGAGTACTTGTATATACTTTTTGCATAGGAGTTGTAGCTTGTTCTACAATTGCTATCAATTTATCTGTGTAAAGATTCCTTTTATTCATCATCAACTTATCCATAATATGATATAATTTATGAACACACATATAAAATACCAAAGTATCCTTAGTTTCCATAAATTCATTCCACTGATTTTTATCAATAGAATTTGGATTATGAAGAGTAACAAAACGTACTGAAGAGGCATATCCTCTTGCTGTGAGAGGAATTCCTGTATAAGCAGAAGCTCCTATAGCTGCAGTAACTCCTGGAATAATTTCATAAGAAATATCATATTTTTTTAGTTCCATTAACTCATCCATAATATTAGAAAAAATAGAAACATCACCTCCTTTTAATCGGACTACATATCTTCCTTTTAATGCATGATAAACCATGAGATGGTTAATACTTTTCTGAGTATGAGTAAAAAATGATTTTTTCTCCTTTTTATTATGCATATCATTATACTTACCTACATAAATAATCTTTCTTCTAGGATTTAAATATTTATTTACTATTTCAGGACTTACAAGACGATCTACCAATACTACTTCAGATTTTTTTAAATGATTAATAGCTTTAATGGTAATTAAATCAGGATCTCCTGGTCCTGCTGAAATAAAAATTACTTTTTTCATATTTAAAAAATATATAGGAAATCATAAAAAAAGATTCTTCACTGAGATATACCTTTCTCCAGTATCATAATTGAATGTAAGTATCCTTGAATTTTTAGAAAAATTAGGTAATTGTTTTGCAATAGCAGACAAGGAAGCTCCAGTAGAAATACCCACCAAAATTCCTTCTTTTCTGGCTGTTTTACGAACGTAACTAAATGCTTCTTTTTTGGAAACTAAAAAAGTTCCATCCAATATATTTTTATTTAAAATAGTAGGAATAAAACCAGCTCCAAGTCCTTGTAATTCATGAGGATTAGGCTTACCTCCAAATATAACTGGAGACTCTACAGGTTCTACAGAAAATATTTTTATCATCGGAAATTTTTTTTTTAATACTTCTCCTATTCCAGTAATATGACCACCAGTTCCAACACCCGTAATAAAATAATCTATTCCATCAGGAAATGATTTTATAATTTCTTTTGCTGTAATGTATTTATGAATATTGGTATTAGATAGATTATCAAATTGTTTTGGTATCCAAGAATTAGGAATTTTACGACTTAATTCTTCTGCTTTTTTTATAGCTCCCTTCATTCCTTCTTCTCTAGGAGTAAGAAAAAATTCCGATCCAAAAATAGAAAAAAGTTTTCTTCTTTCTATACTCATAGAATCAGGCATTACTAGAATAAGACGATACCCTTTTACAGCTGATACCATGGATAATCCTATTCCAGTATTCCCAGAAGTAGGTTCAATGATTACATTTCCTTTTTTAATAATTCCTCTTTTTTCTGCATCTTCTATCATTGATAAGGCAATTCTATCTTTAATACTTCCTCCAGGATTACTCTTTTCCAATTTCATCCAAACTTGATGATATGGATACAATCGACGAAGAAGTACATGAGGTGTATTTCCAATAGTTTGCAATATATTTTCTACTTTCATTTTTTTTATTGGTTAACCTTTCTTTATATTATATAATTAATAGGGGTAGAAAAAGGACTATTATTCCTCATTTTTATTTCACTTTTTTGATAAACTATGGAAAAAGGAGGGATGCTATGTGTAATCCATACATTTCCACCAAGTATACTATCATGACCAATCACTGTCTCCCCTCCCAAAATTGTTGCTCCAGAATAAATAGTAACTTGATCTTCTATAGTTGGATGACGTTTTTGATTGGCCAATTTTTTATTTACATGAATAGCACCTAAGGTTACTCCTTGATATATTTTAACACTATTTCCTATTTTCGTACTGGATCCAATTACTATTCCTGTTCCGTGATCAATAACAAAAGCTTTTCCTATTTCTGCAGAAGCATGAATATCCACTCCAGTTTTACTGTGAGCATATTCGGTTATAAGTCTTGGAAGAATTGGGATTTTTAAAATCCATAGTTGATGAGCTATTCGGTATAATGCAGTAGCAAAAAAACCAGGATAAGATAGAAAAATTTCCTCTATAACTGTTGCCGCAGGATCAAAATTTAATATAGCATTAGCATCTGTGATCAATATTTGATAAATATTAGGAATATGTTCAAAAAAATTTTGAACATATTTTTTGGACTTTTTTTCTTCAAAGTTAAATTCAATGAAAATAGAATATAATTTATGTTTTAATTTTTGGTAATTTTTTTTTAAGGAATCTATTCCTTCTAAAAGATATTGATCCGGGGTAAAAAGAAAATGAAATAAATCTTCTAAAAATTTTTCATATGTATTCTTATTAAAAAATGGATATTTCCATTTTTTTTTATTATTTTCGAATAATTTCTTTAAAAAATTTGGATTAGACATTTTTTTAATTTTTTCATGATTGAATCATACAAGCCGCTACTGTAGAATAACTTATCTCATCTATTAAAATAGAGCATCCATTTTCTTTTATTTTTTTATAAGGATCATGTGGAATAGGATTAGATGTTTTTATTCTAACTTTTACCAAATCATTTAATCTTGCATTTTTGGGATATTTTTCTTTTTTTAAAGTATTGACATCTATACGGTAAATGATATCTTTTATCAAAGCCGGTACTTGTAAACTATGAATTTGAAATAAATATTTATCTCCTCGTTTCAATAAACGTTTTTCCATCCAACAAAGAAGAACATCAAACTCTTTAGAAATTATAGGAAGATCCTCGTTACTCTTTACAAGAAGATCTCCACGGGAGATATCTATTTGCTCTTCTAAATACATAATGATGTTTTGAGGAGCAAATCCTTCTTGAATTTTTTTTCCATTCATTTCTATATATCGTATTTTTGTATGAAATTGAGAAGGATAAACAATGATTTCATCACCTACCCTATAAATACCACTAATAATTTTTCCTGCATATCCACGAATACTTCCATGAATATTTTTCGAATGTAAAACATATTGTACGGGAAACCTAGAAGGTTCTAAATGAGGATATTTTTGAATAACAATATTTTCTAACAAAGAAAGTAGGCTAGACCCCGTATACCATTTCATAGAAGACGATTTATCTACAACATTATCTCCGTTTTTTGCACTTATTGGAATTTTTTCTATTATTTTCAAACCTACTCTACGAGCAGTCAATTGATACTGACTTATTATAGCTTTGTATACTCTAAAATCATAATTAATCAAATCCATTTTATTAATAGCTAAAATAATTTTTGGAATATTGAGAATTCCAAGAATTAAAGAATGTCTTTGTATTTGTTCTACTACTCCATAACGTGCATCAATCAATACAATAGCTAAATCTGCATTGGAAGCTCCTGTTACCATATTTCTAGTATATTGGAAATGTCCAGGAGTATCTGCTATAATAAATTTTCTTTTAGATGTAGAAAAATATTTATAAGCTACATCAATAGTTATTCCTTGTTCTCTTTCAGCACGTAATCCATCTGTTAATAACGATAAATCTATTTTTTTCTCATATTTTATATTTTTTTCCATGATTTCAGATAATTGATCTATCCATACAGAATGACTATCATATAATAAACGTCCAATAAGAGTACTTTTCCCATTATCTACACTTCCCGATGTAATGAACCTTAAAGTATCCATAATTTTTTAAAAATATCCTTGTTTTTTTCTATCTTCCATGGAATTGTCTGAAACAGTATCATCAATTCTTGTTTGTCCTCTCTCACTTATTTTTGTATTTAAAAGTTCCTGGATTATTTGTTCTACATTTTTAGCCTCTGATTCTATAGCTGCCGTACAAGTCATATCTCCTATAGTACGATATCGCAATTTTTTCACATGAATAGATTCATCATTTTTAGGCTGAATGATCTTAGAGATAGCTATCCATTTTCCTTTAAAATTAATAACTTTTCTCTTATGTGAGAAATAAATGGAAGGCAATAAAATATTTTCTTTTTGGATATAATTCCATACATCTAATTCTGTCCAATTACTGATAGGAAAAATTCGCATATTTTCTCCTTTATGTATTTTTCCATTATAAATATTCCATAATTCAGGTCTTTGTAATTTTGGATCCCAAAATCCAAATTCATTTCGAATAGAAAAAATTCTTTCTTTAGACCTAGCTTTTTCTTCATCTCTACGTCCACCTCCAATACATGCATCAAATTGGAATTCTTCAATTGTATCTATAAGTGTATATGATTGTAAAATATTTCTATTAGGAAATCTTCCTTTAGGTTCAGATAAATTTCTACTTAAAATAGTATCTTCTACTTTACGTATAATAATTTTCTCTTCTATTTTTTTTACAAAAAAATTTCTAAATTCTAAAGTTTCAGGAAAATTATATCCAGTATCTATATGGACCAACGGAAATGGAATTTTTCCAGGTCTGAAAGCTTTTAAAGCCAAATGAACTAATAAAATAGAATCTTTCCCACCTGAAAATAACAAAGCGGGTCTATCAAATTGTCCTGCTACTTCTCTATAAATATGGATGGTTTCTGATTCTAATTGTTCCAAATAATTTAAATGATAAGTTTTCATATTCATCTTAATCCACTTTATATCATTATTTTTTTGATTCCAAATTTTTAAAATGCAATCCACATTCTTTTTTTACAGAGTTGGATTCCCACCACCAACGTCCACTACGATAATTTTCTCCATATTTCACTGATCGAGTACATGGAGCACATCCTATACTCAAATATCCTTTATTATACAAATGATTATAAGGAATATTATATTTCTTAATGATTTTTTCTATTTTTTTTAAATTCCAATCAAAAAGAGGATGATACTTAATTAAATTATAATTAGCGTCCCATTCTAAATCATTTAATTCTTTTCTTTCAATAGAGTGTTCTGAACGTAATCCAGTAATCCAAATTAAATTCCCTTTTAAAGCTCTTTTCAAGGGTTCTACTTTTCGTAAAAAACAACATTTTGTTCTATTTTTAACATTTTCATAAAAAGAATTAGGGCCTTTCTCTGATAAAAATTTTTCTAATCTATTCGGATCTGGAAAATAGGCGGAAATAGAATGATTATAAAATTTATTTGTATCTGACCAAACTTTATAAGTTTCTTTAAAAATCCTACCTGTATCTAAGGTAAATATTTTTATAGGAATTTTTCTATCAAGAATAAAATGAGAGATTAGTTGATCTTCGATATTAAAACTTGTAGAAAAAACTATTTTTCCGGAAAATATTTCTGAAAGAGTTCTTAATTTTTCTTCTATAAAAGAAGATCTTATTTTTTTTGAAAGATCAGATAAATATTTTTTTATGGGTTTTTCAATTTCATATTGTACCATACCATTATTAGAAGTAGATTAATTTTTAAAAAATCCTTTGAATGAATAAGAATTCAAAGAACGGAATATTGTAAATAAACCCCCTTTAAAAAACAAATATAAGAATTTCTTTTCTTAATATTTTATTAAAAATATGTAATATTATTATAAAATAATTCATTATGGTAATATGAAAAAAATAAAAGTTACTAATCCTATAGTAGAAATGGATGGAGATGAAATGGCCAGAATTATATGGAAGTATATTAAAAAATATTTAATTTTTCCTTATTTAGATATCAAAATTATCTATTTTGATTTAGGAATAGATAATAGAGACTTTACAGAGGATAAAATTACTATAGAAGCTGGTTATGCAATCAAGAAATATAATGTTGGAATAAAATGCGCAACAATTACACCTGATGAAGAAAGAATGAAAGAATTTCATTTAAAAAAAAAGTGGAAATCTCCAAATGGTACAATAAGAAATATTCTTGATGGAACTATTTTTAGAGAACCTATTATAGCAGGAAATATACCTCGTCCAATTCCAAATTGGAAAAATCCCATATGTATTGCTCGTCATGCATACGCAGATCAATATAATGCAATAGATATTCTTGTTAAAGAAAAAGGAAAATTATACCTTAAGTTTATACCAGATAATAAAAAAAAGAATTTTAAAAAATTTGAAATCCATCATTTTATAAAACCAGGAATTTCCATGGCTATGTATAATACTGATCAATCTATCTATGGATTTGCCCGTTCTTGTTTCAATTATTCCATTTACAAAAAATGGCCTCTTTTTCTCTCTACAAAGAATACTATTCTAAAAAATTATGATGGAAGATACAAAGACATTTTTGATGATTTGTATAAAAAAGAGTTTTTGTCAATTTTTGAAAAAATTAAAATTACTTACGAACATCGTTTGATTGATGATATGATAGCCTATGCGATAAAATCTAATGGAGGATTTGTATGGGCTTGCAAAAATTATGATGGAGATGTTCATTCGGATACTATAGCTCAGGGATTTGGTTCTCTAGGAATGATGACTTCAATGTTGCTAACTCCAGATGGAAAAACAATGGAATCAGAAGCAGCTCATGGAACAATAACTAGACATTATAGATTATATCAAAGAGGATTAAAAACATCTACAAATCCTGTTTCTTCTATTTTTGCTTGGACTCGTGGTCTTAAACACAGAGCCTTTTTGGATAAAAATTCTAGTTTAAAAAAATTTTCGGAAGATCTGGAAAAAACTTGCATAGAAGTAATAGAATCAGGAACAATGACTAAAGATTTATTCAAACTTTTATACGGATATAATACTTATGAAAATAGAATGAAAAACTACAACTACTTAGATACAGAATCTTTTTTTAGTGTGTTAAAATCTAATTTTGAAAAGAAAATACTAGAGTAAAATTTAATTTTTATTTATAATATTTTCCATCAGTTTATTTTTAATTTCTTTTCTTTTAAACTTACCCAAAGTATTTTCTATAAAATTCTGTACAAAAAAGATATTTTTGGGTTTATAAAATCTTGTTTTCCCTATAAAAATTGATTTTGGAATTTTAACAGAATAAGGAGATCCTTCAATAATTAGTATTACTTTTTCTCCCAATATTTTATCTGGAATCGAAGAAATAAAAAATCTTTTGTAAAAAGGAATAAAAGGAGATATTATTTTTTCTACCAATTCAGGAATAATTTTTATCCCCCCGCTATTAATAACATTATCGTATCTACCTATCCAATTAAATTTATATATAGAAATCATATGAACAATATCATTGGTTTGAATAAAGGAGTTCATACAATATGGAGAAAATATTCCTAAGCAATTTCTTTTATCTATACTAATAGATATATTTTTTAATGTTTGATAATAATTAGTTTTATATAATCCATTAATCTTTTTTAAGGCTATATGACCCAATGTTTCTGTCATTCCATAAGTAGCATAACAAATAGTAGAAACATTTTGTAATTTTTTCTCTAAATCAATGGAAATTGGGCTACCTCCTATCAAAAGAATTCTTATTTTCCCCAAATTTTTTAAACTATAATAAACTTGCATTGGAACCATAGATACAATATCAAAATATTCTTTTATATTTTTCAAAGGATTAGATGATGGAGGAATGCAATAAATATCCCACTGAAATATAATAGCACGAATCAAAAACATTTTTGCTGCTATAGAATCTGGAGATAAACATAAAAGACCTCGAATTTTTTTATCTTTTAGATTTAAAAAGTCGACCGTTTTTTTTGCATATTCATACATATATTTTTTATTTAGAAAAATTTTTTTAGGAATCCCAGTTGTACCAGAAGTAAAATTAATCAATACCGATTGATTCCCATTATTCCAATTTTCTAAAAAAGAAAAAATAGATTTTTTCCATAAATATAAAGGGTCCTCCTTAAAAATTAAATTATTCGATCTTTTTTTTGAAGAAAAATTAATCCTTATTTTTAAATAAGATTCTTGAACTTCCATATTTTTAATGGATTATACCAAATACAACCTTTTTTTATATGCAAAGGAGAATAAAAATCATTATGAAAATATCCTATATTTAATCCATGAACTCCCGTATTATATTTTTCTTCCATTTTAACAGTCCATTGTGCTATTGCATTAATTCCTATTTTACTCTCTAAAGAAGAACTCATACACCATTTTATTTTTCTTTGATATGCTTCTATTATCCATTCCTTGGATCCGGAGAAACCTCCGCATATACTAGGTTTTAATATTATATATTTAGGGGATATAATATCTAATAACCTTTTTTTTAATTTTAAATTATTAATTCCTACTAATTCTTCGTCTAATGCTATAGGTAATTTTGATTTTTTACATATCTTGGATAGATCTTTCCAATTTCCAGATTCTATAGGTTGTTCCACTGAATGAACAATACTTATATCATAAAGCTTATTAATACAATATAAAGCCTCTTTACTATTCTTAAAAGATCCATTTGCATCAACACGTATTTTTATATATGGATACTTTTTTTTTATTTTTTTTAAAACTAAAAATTGATAAGGAAATAATTTTGGGCTTATTTTCATTTTAATAAATGAAAACCCCCTATCAATCTCTTTTTCTATCTTTTTTACTTCATTTTCTACCTTAAATAAAGAAAATAACCATATTAAGCTATTGATAGAAAGACCCAATTCTCCATTGGTAAATTTAGAATCATACAATATTGGATATCTATTTTCTAATCCTAGAAATGCTTGTTCTAATCCAAATAAAATTGAGGAATAAGTAATATAGGAATGATAATAATAAAATTCTTTTTTTTTAATGATATTTATTCTATCAGAAAGATATCGCAATTCTTTTTCATAACGATCTAAATTTTTAAATGAAAAATTATCCAATAATGGATTACATTCTCCAATTCCTATCTTATCTTCTTTTCTTAAAATTAAGAACCAAATTATATTATAATGGAATGTTCTTTTAGAATTTTTTATTTTTCCTTTAAAAAAAAATTTATGCTTTCTTAAAAAAGAATTTATTATCATATTAAAACCTATTTAAAATATTTTAAAAATTAATTTTAAAATAGGATAAATTAAATACATATAGATTCTCCCATTTCTAATAAAAAAAGTTGTTTTTTCTTATCAAGAAATTTTTCTTTTGCTTTTTTTCGATCAATTTTTATTGATTCAAAAGTATCGTAATGTACCCCTAATATTTTATCACATTGTAAAAAATTTGAAGCAATAATAGCTTCTTCAACATCCATAGTATAAATTCCTCCTATAGGAAGAATAGATATTTTCAAATTTCCAAATTTAGGAATAAGATTCATTTCATATGTTAAAGAAGTATCTCCAGATAGATAAATATTTCCTTTATCTGTATGTAAAAGAAACCCCCCAGGATTTCCTCCATAAGTTCCATCATTAAAAGAACTAGAATGAGAAGCCCAAACATATTTTAATTTTCCAAATGGAAAAGAAATGAAAGATCCATAATTTATTCCATACGTTTTTAATCCTTTTTTATTAAAAAAATTAGATATTTCATAATTTGAAATGATTAAAGAATTAAATTTTTTTGCAAAAAATTCTACATCACATACATGATCATAATGAGCATGAGTTAATAAAATATAATCAATTCTTTCAAAAGATTGGATATATTTATTTGATAATAATGTCCTTTTTTCTAGAATAGGATTTTCGGAAAAAAAAGGATCTATCAATAAAAAATTTTTATGTATTTCTAACATACATGTGCTATGAGTAAAAAAAGTAATTTTCATTTTTATTTTTTTTTGATTCTTTTATGAAGAAAAATATAGAGCTCCTATACCTATGCTCATAGAATATGAAAAAGTTAGTATAACTAACTTTTTTAGTTCATAATTGAAGTCTTTTGGATTATTTATATAAATAATTTTCTTTAAATGTTGTATCAAAAAAGGGATATTTAATATAAAAAAAATCCATTGGTAAAAATTCTTATAAATTAAAAAATTAAATAAAAATCCTAAAAGTATAGATAATATAACAGATAAAATATGGTATATTTTTGCATATTTAATCCCCAATATTCCTGCTACAGTATATTTTCCATTTTTATAATCATTATCTATATCTCTCATATTATTAATATTTAAAACAGAAATATTCAACAATCCTATTGATAAAGATAGAAAAAATATTTCCTTTGGAAATATTTTTGTATATAAAAAATAACTCCCTCCTATAGAAATAAAACCAAAAAATATTAAAACAGATAAATCCCCCATTCCTAGGTATCCATAAGGATAAGTTCCAATACTGTATTTAATAGAACTATATATACAAATCAAAATTCCTATAAAATAAAAAAAAAAAGGAAAATATTTTGTAATTTAATAGATTTATAAATTAATATAAATCCAAAAATAAAAGATAAAATAGAAAATATATTTATTGCTTTTTTCATTGAATTTAATGAAATTAATCCACTTTGAATCGTTCTATTTGGTCCAATTCGTCTACAATTGTCTACTCCCTTTATACTATCTCCATAATCATTTGAAAAATTAGCTAACATTTGCAAAAGTATAGCTGTTACAAGACATAAAAAATATGTACAATAATCTCCATATCCTCTGGATTTAGATATTAAGAAACTTAAAGTAATTCCAGAAGAAGAAAGGAGTAAAGTATGTAAACGAATTGCATAAATCCAATATTTTAAATTCATAAAAATTTTGTAAATTTTCTAAAATTTGGTTCTCTTTTTTCTAAAAAAGCTTTTTTACCTTCTTGTGATTCTTCCATTAAATAAAACATTAAAGTAGCGTCCCCTGCTAATTGCATTAATCCATGCTGTCCATCTAATTCTGCATTTAAACAACGTTTAATCATTCTCAAAGACATGGGACTCCTCTTTTGTATTAATTGACACCATTTTATAGTAGTTTTTTCTAATTTATTTAAGGGGACTACTTTATTAATTAATCCCATTTTTAAAGCCTCATTAGCAGAATATTTTTTACATAAAAACCACATTTCTCGTGTTTTTTTTTGACCAATATGACGAGCTAAATAAGAGGAACCGAATCCCCCATCAAAAGATCCTACTTTTGGACCTACTTGACTAAAAATAGCATTATTAGAGGAAATAGTTAAATCACAAACTACATGTAATACATGACCTCCTCCTATAGAAAATCCATTAACCATAGCAATAACCGGTTTAGGTATTTCTCGTATTTTTTTATAAAAATCTAAAATATTTAACCTTGGAATCCCATCTTTTCCTAAATAACCTCCCAATCCTCTTTTATTCTGATCCCCTCCAGAACAAAAAGCCTTTTCTCCATATCCAGTTATAATCAATACATCTATATCTCTTCTATCACGACATATATCTATAGCATCTATCATCTCTTCTACTGTTTCTACACGAAAAGCATTATGACATTCAGGTCTATTAATTTCTATTTTAGAAATTCCTTTCCAAAAACAGAATAAAATATCCTCATATTTTTTTATAGGACTCCAATTTATTTTAGAACACATGACAAAATAAAATAATTTATTTTTACAAAATAACAAAAAAAATACTTTTTTAATAATATTCTATGTATAGAAATTTTTTTGCAGTAGTCATAGGACTATCAGTTAGTATTATTGAAATAATTTATTCCATTAAATTAATAAAAAAATGGTTTATAAATATAGAATTCATTCCATTAAAAAATTTACAATATGTATTTGTTAATGCCCCTTATGAATTTTTTATAACCTTATTTTTTTTCTATGCTTTTAGTGCTTTATTAGGAGGAATTACAACCGCTTTTTTTGTACAGAATGCTAAAAAAGCTTATGCAGGATTAACAGGAATTATTCTATTTATTATTGCTTTTATTCACATTTTTTTATATACACTTCCATTGTGGTTCAAAATTATAATTCTTCCTATTTTTTTTCATTTTTCATATTTAGGAGGAGCATTTATAGAATTATTACAAAGAAAAAAATGGATAAATTAATAAATATAAAAAACCAGATAAAAATCCTATAAAAGCTAACCAACTAATTTTTTTTAAATACCAAAAAAAATCTATTTTATCCATTCCCATAGCTGTTATTCCAGAAGCAGATCCTATAAGAAAAATACTACCTCCTGTTCCAGACATATAAGCCATAAAATGCCAGAATTCATGATCTATAGAATAATTAAACATAGCTATAGTAGCTGCTACTAAAGGCACATTGTCTATAAAAGAAGATATTAATCCTAATATAAAAGTTTTTGTTTTCCATGAATAAACGATATGACTAATCCAATTAGATAAATCATACAGTTTCCCTAAAGATTCCAAAGAAGAAATAGAGAGTAAAATTCCTAGAAAAAATAATATACTAGAAAAATCTAACTTTTTAAATACTCTATCCATAGAAAAATGATTTTTATAATAAATATTAGTTATTAAACAAAGCATTCCAAATGAAAACATCATCCCCATATATGGAGGAATACCAGTTATAGTTTTTAAAATA
Source organism: Blattabacterium sp. (Cryptocercus kyebangensis) (assembly GCF_003226855.1). NCBI lineage: Bacteria > Pseudomonadati > Bacteroidota > Flavobacteriia > Flavobacteriales > Blattabacteriaceae > Blattabacterium > Blattabacterium sp. (Cryptocercus kyebangensis). Next base: position 253,606 of record NZ_CP029820.1, on the reverse strand, counting down.
GGAACAAATAATATAAGACCTAAGCCCAATTTTAATATCCAAAAACCTTTTTTAAGGTCTGATTTTGATAAATTATTTTTTTCTATTTGAATAGATCCGTTAAAAATAGGCATTAATGAACCTATAAAAGTAGAAACAAACATACATAAAGCCGATGGTATGAATACCTTTTTTATAAGATTTATAGTTGTTACTTTATTAGAAATCCATAACATTGTAGTAGTTATATCTCCTATTGGAGACCAAACTCCTCCTGCATTAGCAGATATAATGATTAATCCTAAATAATTCCATCGTTCTTTATAATTAACTATAATTTTTTTTAGAATAGTAATCATAATTATAGTAGCTGTAAGATTATCTATAATTGCAGATAAAAAAAAAGATAAAATATTTATTATCCATAAAAAATTACGTTTTGTATTGGAATAAAAAAAACTTACTAAAACTTCAAAACCGGAATACATATCAATAATGGATATTATTGACATGGATCCAATAAGAAAAAAAATAATTTCAGAAGCATTTCCTAAATGATGCAATAATAAGTAATTAGGATCTTTCCATTTAATTAAAGAATTATCTAATTCAAAAACGGGGATGTTCCAAAACATAATTAATGACCAACAAGTAGTTGCCATAAGAATAGATGGAATTACCTTATTTAAGGATATAAAATTTTCAATGGTAATAAATAAATATCCTATAATAAAAACTAATATGATTACTGATTCCATAGTTTTTTAAACTAAAAAAAATCGTTTTACGATTTTTTTTAGTTTAAAATCCATCTTGGATAATAAGAATTTTTTCCAAGTAATTCTTCAATACGCAATAATTGATTATATTTTGAAGTACGTTCCGAACGACAAATAGAACCTGTTTTAATTTGTTCAATATTAAAAGCAACAGAAAGATCTGCTATAAAAGGATCTTCTGTATCTCCAGAACGATGAGAAATAATATTATTATATTTATTCTTTTTTGCTATACTTATAGTTTCTAAAGTCTCTGTAAGTGTTCCTACTTGATTTACTTTTATAAGTATAGAATTTGCTATTTTTTCTTTTATTCCTTTATTTAATCTTTCGACTTGTGTAACAAAAAGATCATCTCCAACTAATTGAATTTCTTTTCCTAATTCACTAGTTAATAATTTCCATCCACCCAAATCATTTTGATCCATTCCATCTTCTATAGATATAATTGGATAACGTTTTGTTAAATAAGATAAATAATTAACATGTTCTTTTCTAGATTTTTTTACCTCTCCTTTACTTTCTTTTATTTTTTCAAATCTAGAATAATTATATTTTTCTTCTTGATAAAATTCAGAAGCTGCACAATCTAAAGCTATCCCTATTTGATCATAAGGTTCATAACCTGATAAGTGTATAGCCTCTAAAATATTATCTAATACGTCTTCAATATTATTAAAATTGGAAGAAAAACCACCTTCATCACCTACATTTGTTGATAAACCCTTTTCATATAAAATTTTTTTTAATTTATAAAAAACTTTATATCCCATTTGAATAGATTCAAAAAAAGTATTTGCACCCAAAGGAACTATCATAAATTCCTGAAATGCTATAGAACTATCAGAGTGTTTTCCCCCATTTACAATATTTATTAAAGGAACCGGTAGAGTATGTGCATATATCCCTCCCATATATTTATAAATAGGAATATTTAATTCTTTGGCAGCAGCTTTTGTTACTGCTAATGAAACACCTAAAATAGCATTAGAACCTAATCTACTTTTATTTTTTGTTCCATCTAGATTCAAAATTAATTGATCTATATATAATTGATCCATTACAGATTTTCCTATTAACTCAGGAGCAATAATATTATTTATATTCTGAACTGCTTTCAAAACTCCGTTCCCTAAAAAAGATTCTTTTTCTCCATCTCGTAATTCAACTGCTTCATTTTCTCCTTTTGAAGCTCCAGATGGAACTGAAGCACGTCCTAATATGTTATTGTTTGTGATAATATCTACCTCTATAGTAGGATTTCCTCTAGAATCTAATATCTGTCTTGCTTTAATAATTTTTATTTTTCTCATTATTCTATTGGGTTAATCCTTTTCTTTTTTCCACTACGTCTTACAGATTTTAAATTTTTTTTGGAATTATAAATATTATTAAAATCTACTAATTCAATAAGAGATAGTTTCGCCATATCTCCATAACGAAATCCCATTTTTATAATCCTTATATATCCACCAGGACGTTCTCGAACTTTTTTAAAAGATTCATTAAAAAGTTCTGAGACAGCAATTTTATCTCTCAATAAAGAAAATATATTTCTTTTGGAATGAGTTGTATTTATTTTAGACTTTGTTATAATAGGTTCCACATATTTTTTCAAAGCTTTAGCTTTAGCAAGAGTAGTAAAAATTTTTTTCTTTTTAATTAAGGATGAAGACATATTAGATAAAATAGATTTCCTATGTCCATATTTTCTTCCTAAATGATTATTTTTTTTTCTATGATTCATAAAAATAAAAAATCTATTTATTTTTATTTATTTCATATTCAGATATATTCATCCCAAAATATAAACCTTTATTTTTCATTTTATTTTCTAACTCTTCCAATGATTTTTTTCCAAAATTTCTCATGTTTAACATACTGGTTTTATTACAAATTACTAAATCAGCTATAGTTTCTATAGAAGCATATTTTAAACAATTTTTTGTACGTACAGATAAATCCATTTCATTTAATTTAGATTTTAGTAATGTACGCATACGTAAAAATTCTTCATCATATTTATTTTCTTTTCCAATTTTTTCAGGTTCTTCTTTTCCAATTTTTTCATGAGAAAAAATAGAAAAATATTGAATCAATATATTAGATGCCTCCATTAAAGCCATCTTAGGGCATATAGATCCATCTGTTTTTATTTCTAATGAAAGGGTTTCAAAATCTGTTTTTTGACCGACACGACAATTTTCTATTGTATATTTTACATTTTTAATAGGAGTGTAAATAGAATCTATAGGAATATTTCCAATTAAATCGTTATTGTTTCTTTTATTTTCTTCTGCAGGAACATAACCTCTTCCTTCTTCAATAGTAAAACTCATTTCTAATGGAATAGATTTATCTTTATTACAAATTAATAAATCCGTATTTAGAATTTGAAAACTAGAAATAAATTTATTAAAAGTTTTTCCGGTTATTTTTTCATCTTTAATTAAAGAAACATTAACTACTTCTTTATTTACTCCATATACTTTCTGTTTTAAACGAATTTTTTTTAAATTCAAGATAATTTCAGTAACATCTTCAATTACTCCTTCTATAGTGGAAAATTCATATTTAACACCTTTAATTCTAACAGAAGTTATAGCAAATCCTTTCAATGAACCTAAAAGTACTCTTCTCAAAGAATTTCCTAATGTAATTCCATAACCAGGTTCTAAAGGCTTTAAATGAAAAGTTCCCTTATAATCTGAAAATTCAGATACTGTAACTTTATTAGGTTTAACAAAATCTAAAATATCCATGGATATTGATTTTTATTTTGAATAAAATTCAACAATTAATTGTTCTTTAATGTTTTCTGGTATTTGCATCCTCTTTGGCATAATTCTAAATATTCCAAACATATTCTTATCATCCAAAATTAACCATTCTACTATAACTCCTATTTTTTTATTTATAGATTCTAATATAACTGGATGTTTTCTAGACTTTTCTCTTATACTAATTTTATCTCCAGGTTTTAATCTAAAAGAAGGAATATTAACAATAGAATCATTTACCAAAATATGTTTATGAGAAATCATCTGACGTGCAGAAGATCTAGATGGAGCAAATTTTAATCTAAAAACAATATTATCAAGACGAGATTCACATGATTGTAATAACAATTCTCCAGTAATTCCTTTTTTTTTTGCAGATTCAATAAATAATCTTTTAAATTGACGTTCTAATATACCATAAGTATATTTTGCCTTTTGTTTTTCTATCAATTGTACAAAATATTCTGATTTTTTACCCCTACGACGACTATTTCCATGTTCACCAGATGGATATTTTCTTCTTTCAAAATATTTATCTTCTCCATATATACATTCTCCAAATTTACGAGAAATTTTCGTTTTTGGTCCTATATATCTTCCCATAATTTTAAAAATTAAACTCTCCTTCTTTTTGGTGGACGACAACCATTATGAGGTAAAGGAGTAATATCTTTTATTAAGGTTACTAAAATTCCAGAATTACTCAAAGCTCGTATTGCCGCATCTCTACCTGCACCAGGTCCCTTTACTTTTACTTCAATTTTTTTTATTCCTGCATTTAATCCTTCTTTTGCTACATTTTCTGCAGCCATTTGAGCAGCATAAGGTGTATTTTTTTTAGATCCCTTAAAATTCATTTTTCCAGCAGAGGACCATGCTATAACCTCTCCTTTTTTGTTCGTTAATGTAATAATAATATTGTTAAACGTAGATTTAATGTGAGCTTCTCCTAATGGATCTACTACTACTGATTTTTTTTTACCCGATGATAATTTTGCCATATTTTTTCTATGAAAAAATTTTATTTTGTTATTTTCTTCTTGTTTGCTACAGTTTTTTTTCTTCCTTTTCTAGTTCTACAATTATTTTTAGTTTTTTGACCTCTCAAAGGTAGCCTTTTCCTATGTCTAGTACCTCTATAACATCCAATATCCATTAATTTCTTAATATTCAATTGAATCTCAGATCTTAATTCTCCTTCTATTTTTAGATTATTTGATATATATTTTCTTATATTACTGATATCTTCATCAGACCAATTTTCTACTTTTATATTTTTATCAATTCCAACATATGATAAAATTTTACTTGATAAACTTTTACTTATTCCATATAAATACATAAGACCAATAACTCCTTTCTTATGTTTTGGAATATCTATTCCTGAAATTCTAGCCATAGAATACAATAATATATATATTAAAACTAACCTTGTCTTTGTTTAAATCTAGGATTTTTTTTATTAATAATACGTAAACGTCCTTTTCTTCTAATAATTTTACAATTATCCGTTCTTTTTTTTAAAGAAGTTCTTACTTTCATAACATATAATAAATTTTATTAATTTTTTTTAATATCTATAGGTGATTCTACCTCTCTTCAAATCATAGGAGGACATTTCTAATCTAACCTTATCCCCAGGTAAAATTTTTATATAATGCATCCTCATTTTTCCTGAAATATGAGCTTTAACAATACAACCATTTTCTAATTCAACACGGAACATAGCATTTGGAGAAGATTCTATAATTATTCCATCTACTTCTATATGCTTTTGTTTAGCCATAAAAATAAAAAATTAAATAGATTATATTATATTATGTGACAATATACATAAAAAATTAAACATAAAATTACTACATTTTATTACTAGAAATATACCTACTATTACGATTTTTTATCATCATTAAATCATCATAATAATAATTCAGTAAATATATTTCAACTTGTTGTATAATATCTAATATAACGCCTACAACAATTAATAATGAGGTTCCACCATAAAATAATGAAAAATTTTGAGTAATTCCTATACGAAAAACTATAGATGGTAATATAGCAATTATAGCTAATAATATAGCTCCAGGAAGTGTTATTTTTGACAAAATAGAATCTATATATTCTACAGTTTCTTTACCTGGTTTTACTTTAGGTATATGTCCCCCATTTCTCTTTAAATCATCAGCTATTTGATTCACTGGAATAGTAATTGCCGTATAAAAAAAAGTAAATATTATCACTAATATAGAAAAAGCTAAATTATACCATAAACCATAAACATCTTGAAATAGATAAAAAAAATTTTTAATTTTTTCATTATTTACGTAATTAAAGAAAGTTAATGGAAAAAGCATAATTGCTTGAGAAAAAATAATAGGCATTACACCTGCAGCAGTCATTTTTAATGGAATATACTGATGTTTTTTATGAATCAATTTAGAGCTTAATCTTAAAGATTTATAATGAGAAACATATTGTACAGGAATTTTTCTAATAGATTGAATAATTACAATGCAAAAAAGAATTACTATTAACCATAATAAAAATTCGAGAAATAAAACAATCATTCCTCCATTTCCAATTTTTAATTTATTATATATTTCTTTTAAAACAGAATCCGGAAAACGAACTATAATTCCGGACATAATAATTAAAGAAATTCCATTCCCTATTCCTTCATCCGTTATTTTATCTCCTAACCACATAGTAAATAATGTTCCAGAAGTCAATATTATTATTCCAATTGTCCAAAATAAAGTTTTTCCATAAAAAGTATTTATATCCAAAAGATAAGTATTAGATAATAATAAATCAGAAGATGATGAATAAGTAATAGGACTAAATTGCTTTGTTAAAGAAATGAGATATAAAGGAGCTTGAATCAAACATATTCCAACAGTTAACCATCTTGTAATAAAGTTAATTTGCCTTTTCCCACTCTCTCCATCCCTCTGTAATTTCTGTAAAAAAGGAATAATAATACACATCAATTGTATTATAATAGAAGCAGATATATATGGCATAATTCCTAAAGCTAAAATAGAAGCACGATTAAAAGCTCCACCAGTAAAAGAAGAAAGAATTTGCATTAATCCTTTAGAACCTGAATTAACGGGTTTCATAAAATCAATAATTCCTAAAGGATTGATTCCAGGAATGGGAATATATGCACCAAAACGATATACTAATAAATAACTTAAAGTTATTATTATTTTTTTCCTTAATTCTTTTGCATTCCAAATATTATGAAATGTAACTAAAAAATTATTCATGAAAATCAATCTATATTCATACGGATAAAGCTTCTCCACCAGCTTTTTGTATATAAAAAACAGCTTTTTTACTAAATTTAGATGCAGTAATTTTCAACGGATATTTTAATATTTTTCTTCCTGCTAAAATTTTTACTAGTCCATTTTTTTTATTTAATAAACGATTATCCAATAATGTTTGTTTATTAATAATATTTGAAACTTTTCCCCTATCTACTAATTCTTGTATAGAATCTAAACTGATTATAAAATATTTTTTTCTATTAGGGCTCCTAAATCCAAATTTAGGAATCCTTCTTTGAATAGGCATTTGTCCTCCTTCAAATCCCAATTTTTTGGAATACCCAGAACGAGATTTAGCTCCCTTATGCCCTCTTCCACAAGTACCACCTTTTCCAGAACCTTGCCCTCTTCCTAATCTTAATTTTTTTTTTTTAGATCCTTTTCTTGGAATCAAAAAATTTAACTCCATAATAAAAATTTATTTATATTTTTTATTTATTATTCCACACCATTATATACTCTTTCAATAGAAATCCCTCTTTCTCTAGAAATAACCTGAACATCTCTCATATATTTTAATGCTTTAATTGTCGCTTTAATTATATTATGAGGATTCGATGATCCTTTAGATTTTGATAAAACATTTCTTAATCCTACAGCTTCAAGAACCGCTCTTAAAGGTCCACCTGCTATAATTCCAGTTCCTTCAGAAGCAGGTTTAATAAGAATATGTGCACCACCATATCTAGCTTCTTGTTCATGAGGGATAGTTCCATTATAAATACAGACTTTACATAAACTCCTTTTTGCTTGTTCTCCTGCTTTACGAATAGCATCAGGAGCTTCCTTAGATTTTCCAAATCCATATCCTACCATTCCATTTTCATTTCCTTTAATAACAATAGCACTAAAACTAAAATATCTTCTTCCTTTAGTAACTTTACATACTCTTGTCACTCCAACTAATCTTTCTTTTAGTTCTAATCCTAAATGTTTTCCTTTTTTATCCAAATAAATCACCACAATTTATTTAAAAATCTAAACCCATTTCTCTAACTCCTTCTGCTAAGGATTTTATCCTCCCATGATACAAATATCTTCCCCTATCAAAAACAACCTTTTGTATTTTTAATAGACTTGCTCTTTTACCTAATAATTTACCAACTTCATTAGATAATTTTATTTTCGTTCTCTTTATTTTCATACTATTTCTAAATATTTTTTCTCTCGAAGAAGAAGATACCAAAGTTTTTCCAGATAAATCATCAATTATTTGTGCATATATAGCTCTATTACTTCTGAAAACAGTAATTCTAGGTTTCTTTTTAGTTCCAAAAATCCTCCCTAATTTTCTTTTATTTTCTTTTATCATAATATTTAAGCAGATTTTCCCGCTTTTCTACGAATATATTCCTTTAAATATTTTATTCCTTTACCCTTATATGGTTCTGGTTTTCTCAACGAACGAATTTTCGAAGCTATCATACCTAAAAGTTGTTTATCATAAGATTTTAATATAAGAATTGTATTTTTCCCTTTTTCTATTCTTACTTCTGCATAAATTTCTTTAGGAATTTTCATCATAATTTTATGAGAAAAACCCAAATTAAACTCCAATATTTCTCCATAATAAGATACTCTATATCCAATTCCTACCAATTCTAATTCCTTTTGGAATCCATTAGAAACTCCTTTTACCATATTATCAATCAATATACGATATAATCCATGTAAAGATTTAGTTTTTTTATCTTCTTGTATTCTACTTAAAAATAATTTATCGTCTTTAAAAATTATCTTTACTTTTTCGGAAATTTTTTGACTTAAAATTCCTAATTTCCCTTTTATAATTATTTTATTATCAATAATATTTACATGGACATCTTTAGGTATAGATATAGGAATTTTTCCAATCCTAGACATAATAAAAAAAATTTTTAGTAAACATAACACAAAATTTCACCTCCTAATTTTTTTTTTCTAGCCTGTTTATCTGTTATTATACCACAAGAAGTAGAAATAATTGCAATTCCCAATCCATTTAAAACACGAGGAATATCTTTATATTTAACATATTTTCTTAATCCTGGTTTACTTATTCTAATTAATCGTTGAATTACGGAATTTTTTTTAAAATATTTTAAAGCAATTTTAATTACTTCTTTATCTATTTTATCTCTTTTTTCCAATTTATAATCCAAAATATAACCATTTTCTAATAAAACTTTAGAAAGTTCTTTTTTTAATTTAGAAGAAGGGATTTCTAATAGTTTATGTTTTACAAAACATGCATTTCTAATTCTAGTTAAAAAATCTGCAATAGGATCGGTATTCATATTTTATTTTTTTTTATAAATTACCAACTTGCTTTTTTTACTCCAGGAATAAGACCTTGGGAAACCATATTTCTGAAAACAATACGAGATATTCCAAACAATCGCATATATCCCCTACTCCTTCCTGTTATAGAACATCTGTTCCGTAAACGAACTGGAGAAGCATCTCTAGGTAATTTTTGCAATAATTCATAACTTTTAGACTTTTTCAAACTCTCTCGTTTTTTTGCATATTTTAATACTATTTTTTCTCTTTTTTTTTGTCTCGCTTTTACAGATTCTTTAGCCATTTATTTATCATTTTTTGAATGGTATTCCAAAATAAAATAAAAGAGATTTTGCTTCTAAATTACTTTTTGCAGAAGTAACAAATGTTATATTCATCCCTATATTTTTTTTAATTTTATCGATATCAATTTCTGGATAAATTACTTGTTCCGTAATACCCATGTTATAATTTCCAAATCCATCAAAACTAGTTTTTTTTACTCCATTAAAATCTCTTACTCTAGGTAAAGAGACTGTGATCAGTCTTTCCAAAAATTCATACATTTTTATCCTTCGTAAAGTAACTTTTACACCTATAGCCATCCCTTTTCTCAACTTAAATCCAGATTCATCATGTTTTGAATAACAAAAAACGGCTTTTTGGCCTACAATAGATGTTATTTCATTCATAGAATGATCTATAAGTTTTTTATCTAATGTTGTAGAACCTACTCCTTGATGTAAAATTATTTTCTTAAGTCTAGGAACTTCCATTACAGAGCTATATTCAAATTTTTTTATTAAATTTGGAATTATTTCTTCTTCATATAATTTATTTAGTCTAGACTGATAAATCATTTATTTTTCCTTTTTTTTCTTTTTTTAAATTAGATATATGTATAGGAGCTTCCTTTTTTATAATTCCTCCTTTAGGATTTTTTGCACTAGGTTTAATATGTTTCTTAATCATATTTATTCCAAATACAATAACTTTTTTCTTTTTAGGAAAAACTTTTAAGACTATTCCTTTAACTCCTTTATAATTTCCTGATAAAATAGAAATTTCATCTCCTTTTTTTATCATATATAAATAAATAAATTTTTATAAAACTTCTTGAGCTAAAGAAATAATCTTCATATATTCCAAATCTCTTAACTCTCTTGCTACTGGTCCAAAAACTCTAGTTCCCATCATTTCTCCAGAAGGATTAATCAAAACACAAGCATTATCATCAAAACTTATATATGAACCATCCTTTCTTCTTGTTCTTTTTTTTGTTCTAATTACTATAGCTTTAGTGATTTGACCTTTTTTTACTATACCACCGCTAGAAATAGCTGATTTTATTGTAACAACTATAGAATCACCTAAAAAAGCATATTTTTTTTTAGACCCTCCTAAAACACGAATAATTAAAGCTTCTTTTGCTCCTGAATTATCCGAAACTCTACATCTAGATTCTTGTTGTAACATCCTATCCTATTTTTCCTAAAATTGAAATTAATCTCCAACATTTATTTTTACTAATAGGTCTTATTTCCATAATTCTTACTTTATCTCCATTTTTGGATTTATTTTCCTCATCATGAACCATATACTTTTTCTTTTTCAAAATACTTTTTCCGTAATACTTATGTTTTACTTTTTTTATTTCAGAGACAATAATTGTTTTATTCATCTTATTGCTAATTACTATTCCCGTTCTTTGTTTTCTAACCTTTCTAAGGTTAGAAATTCCCCTACTTTCCTGTTTTATTATCATTTATTCTTTTATTTAATTCAGTTTTTAATTTGGCAATATATCTTCTCAAAATTCTAATTTTTACAAAATCCTTTTTTAGGTTAAAAACTTGATCAAATTTCATTTTTTGGTAATCCTTTTTTTTAATTTCTATATTCGTTTTAATATCATTAATAGACAAAATTTTAATTTCCGAATATTTTTTCATTCTACAAATTCTTTTGAAAAAATAAATTTCATTTTTATAGGAAATTTTTGAGAAGCTAATCTTAATGCTTCTTTAGCTATTTTCATCTCTACCCCGTCTATTTCAAATAATATCCTTCCAGGTTTAACAACAGAAACCCAAAATTCTACAGGGCCTTTTCCTTTTCCCATACGAACTTCTTGTGGTTTTTTTGTTATTGGTTTATCTGGATAAATATTTATCCACAATTTTCCCTCTCTTTTCATATATCTAGTAGCAGCTACACGAGCTGCTTCTAACTGTCTGGAGGTTATCCATGCCCCTTCCATTGCCTTGATTCCATATAATCCTCTTGAAAGAAAAAGTCCTTTTGATGAATTACCACGTATTCTACCTTTTTGATTCTTTTTATATTTTGTTTTTTTTGGTTGTAACATAAATAATAACTAAATAAAATAACAATAATTATAAAAAATTTATACTTTTTTCTTTCTTTTTAAAAAAGGAGACTTGTTATTATAAAAACGTGATTTTTTTGGTTGTAATCCAAATAATGGAGATAGCTCTTTCTTTCCATATATTTCTCCTTTCATAATCCAAACTTTAACCCCTATACTTCCATAAACTGTATGAGCTACTTCCATATGATAATCTACATCTGCACGAAAAGTTCCAAGAGAAATACGTCCTTCTTTATAAAATTCACGTCTAGCCATCTCAGATCCATTCAATCTTCCAGAAACCTGAATTTTTATACCTTGAGCATTCATTCTCATAGCTGAAATAATAGATAACTTAATTACTTTTTTATAAGATATTCTATTTTCTAATTGTCTAACTAAACCCTTAGCTACTAGAGGAGCATCTAATTCAGGTCTTCTAACTTCAGATATATTAATTTGAACTTCTTTTTTAGTAAGTCTTTTTAATTCTTTTCTAATAGTATCCACTTCATCTCCTCCCTTTCCTATAACAAGTGCTGGTCTAGATGTTCTAATAGTTATCGTAATGAATTTCAAGGTCCTATCTATAAAAATACGAGAAACGATCCCTTTAAGTAAACGAGCTTCTATATATCTTCTAACTTGAAAGTCTTCTTGTATTCTATCCTTGTAATTATTACACCAACTAGATTGCCATCCCATAACTATCCCCAAACGATTAACAATTGGATTTGTTTTTTGTCCCATATAATTAATTTACATATATTTTCTCTCTACTAGAGTAATTAGTACATTACTTGATCTTTTTCTAATTCTATGACCTCTACCTTGAGGTACAGGACGTAATCTTTTTAAAGTCCTACCTTGATTAACTCTAATTTCTTTTATATAGAATAATTTTTGATCAAAATCATCTTCTATATATTTTTTCTTACAATTGGATAATAAAGAGAGAAGTAATTTCCTTAATGAAATAGAAATATTATGTTTCTTACTATATTTTAGTATATTCAAAGCATTTTTAATCTCTTTATTTCGAATAATATCAACTACTAATCTCATTTTTCTTGGAGAACGACGAATTCTATTTAAAGAACCTGAAACAATAGTTTTTTCTTTAAAATTCATTTTATTTTAAGAAAATTCTAATTTTTTACCTTCAATTTGTTTTTAGATCCAGAATGTCCTCTAAAAGTACGAGTAGGAGAAAATTCACCTAACTTATGACCAATCATATGCTCTGTAATATACACATTAATAAATTGTCTTCCATTATGAACTGCAAAAGTTTGCCCTACAAAATCTGGAAGTATTGTAGATGGTCTAGACCATGTTTTAATAACAGATTTCTTTTCAAGTTTAATATTATTCAAAACTTTTTTATACAATTTTTGAGAAACAAATGGACCTTTCTTTAAGGATCTTGCCATAATATAAAAAATTTATTTTTTTCTTCTTTGTAAAATATATTTATCTGAATATTTATTTTTAATACGTGTTTTAAATCCTTTAGAAGGAATTCCTTTTCTACTTCTAGGAATCCCTCCAGAAGCTTTTCCTTCTCCTCCTCCCATCGGATGATCTACTGGATTCATAGCAACACCTCTAGTTCTAGGTCGTCTTCCAAGATGACGATTTTTACCAGCTTTTCCATATATTTCTAATTGATGATCCATATTAGAAACTATACCAATAGTAGCCATACAAGAAATCATAATTATTCTTAGTTCTCCAGAAGGAAATTTAATAGTGGCATACTTTCCATCTTTTGCAAATAATTGAGCATAAGATCCTGCACTTCTAGCTATTTTAGCTCCTTGTCCAGGAGTTAATTCTATACAGGAAATATTTGTTCCTAATGGAATTTCACTTAAAAAAGTAGAATTTCCTATATTAAAAGGTATTTCTTTTCCAGATATAACTTTTTGTCCTATTTTAAATCCATCCATAGCTATGATATAGCGTTTTTCTCCATCTTTATAATGTAAAAGAGAAATAAAAGAAGATCGATTTGGATCATATTCTATAGATTTTATAATAGCATATATTCCAAATTTTCTTCTTTTAAAATCAATAATTCTATATTTCTTTTTATGACCACCTCCAAAATAACGCATAGTCATTTTTCCAAAATTATTTCTACCTCCAGTTTTACATTTTCCTTTTGTTAAAGATTTTTCTGGATTAAAATTTGTAATTTCATCAAAATTATTGATAATTTTAAAACGTTGACTAGGGGTTGTTGGTTTTAATTTTTTTACTGACATTTAGATATTTTTTTGATTAAGAAAATCAATTTTTTGATTTTCTTTTAATTGAATAATAGCTTTTTTCAATCTAATTGTTTTTCCATATAAAAATCCTTTTTTAGTATATTTAGATTTATCTTTTCTAGGATAAATCATTGTTCGAATTTTTTTTGTAGAAACCCCAAATACTTTATCTATTTCTTTTTTTATTTGATTTTTATTGCTTTTTATACATACAGAAAAAGTATAACAAGATTTCTCTTCATTCATGGAAGATTTATCTGTAATAAAAGGTTTAATTAAAATCATATATAACTAATTATTCAATAATTCATGAATCTTATCCATTGAATTCTCAGAAAAAATAACATATAAAGAATTTAATAGAGAATAACTATCTAATTCATTTATATTTAACAATTTAAAATTTTTTAAATTCCTAGATGATAAATATAAATTTTTATTTGGTTTTCCAATTATCATTAGTGATTTTTTATTTTCTAATTCCAAGGATTTTAATATTTTTAAGATTAATTTAGTTTTTGGAACCTCAAATTGAAAATCTTCTATAATTTTTATTTTATTCTCTTTTAATTTATATCCTATAATTGTTTTTTTTACTAAATTCTTAGTTAATTTATTTATTTTTTCAAAATAACGTCTAGGACGGGGACCAAAAATTCTTCCACCTCCTCTAAATATAGGATTTTTAATATCTCCTTTTCTAGATCCTCCAGTCCCTTTTTGTCTATGCAATTTTCTAGTACTTCCAGATAAATCTCCTCTTTCTTTAGATTTATGTGTTCCTTGACGTTGTGCAGATAAATACCTCTTCATTTCTAAATAAATAGAATGATCATAAGATTTTTTACCAAAAAAATTCTCATTAAATTCAATTTTTCTAGTTGTATAATTTCCTTTAATATCCAAAATTTTTAATTCCATTTTTTTTTCTTAATCATTAAGTATGAATTTTTATTTCCTGGAACAGCTCCCTTCAATACTAAAATATTTTGAGATATATCTATTTTTAATATTTTCAAATTCTGAATAGTTACATTTTGACATCCCATTCTACCAGCCATTTTTTTCCCTTTAAAAATACGTGATGGATCAGATCCAGCTCCAACAGATCCAGGTGATCTTAAACGATTATGTTGACCATGGGTCCTTTCTCCCACTCCTGAGAATCCATGTCTTTTTACTACTCCTTGAAATCCCTTTCCCCTAGAGATTCCTTGTACGTCAACTAATTCTCCTTCTATAAGGAAATCTGGATTTATTTTACTGCCTAATTTAAAAGATTCTCTATTTTCAACAAAAATTTCTCTAACTTCCATAAGTTTTTTTTTTGGAGAGATCCCCGCTTTTTTAAAATGTCCTTGTAAAGGATTAGTCGTATGTTTTTTCTTTTTTTCTTCTATTCCTAATTGAATAGAAGAATAACCATCTTTTTTTATAGTTTTTATCTGTACTATATAACATGGACCAATTTTTATAATAGTACATGGTATGTTTTTTCCCCCTTTAGAAAAAAAACTGGTCATACCAAGATTAATTCCTATTAAACCATTCATTTTATTTTTTATTATACTTTAATTTCTGCTTCAACTCCACTTGGTAATTCTAATTTCATCAAAGCATCTACTGTTTTTGATGAAGCATTATGAATTTGTAAAAGTCTTTTGTGGGTTGGAAGAAGAAACTGCTCTCTAGACTTTTTATTTACATGAGGAGAACGTAAAACTGTAAATACTTTTTTTTCAGTAGGTAATGGGACTGGACCATTCAAGATCACTCCTGTTGGTATAACAGAGCTTACAATTCTTTCAGCAGATTTATCTAATAAATTATAATCGTAGGATTTTAATTTAATTTTTATATTATGACCCATGGCGTCAATATTATTTATTTTTTATTTTTTTTTTTTTATTAGCTACATAATAATTTCCCATAATAATATTATCCATAATAGTTTTTGGAACTATATCATAATGAGAAAATTCCATAACGGAACTACCCCTTCCAGAAGAAAGTGTCCGTAATATAGTAACATATCCAAACATTTCAGATAAAGGGACTAAAGCTTGAATTACTTTTATATTTTTTCGATTATCCATATTTCTAACAATACCTCTTCTTCTATTTAAATCTCCTATAATATCTCCCATATTTTCTTCTGGAATTACTACTTCCAACTTCATAATTGGTTCTAATAAAACAGGATTAGATTTTTTTGTGGCTTCTCTAAAACCAAGTTTTCCTGCTATCTCAAAAGATAACTGATCAGAATCTACAGAATGATAAGATCCATCTAATACTGTAACTTTTGCACTATCTATTTCATATCCTGATAAAGGACCACTTTTCATCATTTCTTTACATCCTTTCTCTATAGAAGGAATATATTCTTTAGGGATATTTCCACCTTTTATTTTATTAATAAATTCTAATCCAGATGTACCTATATTTCCTGGTTCTATTCGAAATAATATATCTGCATATTTACCTCTACCCCCTGTTTGTTTTTTATAAATTTCTCTATGTTCTACTAAATCTTTTAAAGCTTCTTTATATTCTACTTGCGGTTTTCCTTGATTTACTTCTACTTTAAATTCTCTTTTCATACGGTCTACAATAATTTCTAAATGTAATTCTCCCATTCCGGAAATAATAGTTTGTCCAGTATAATTATCTGTACGAACTTGAAAAGTAGGATCTTCTTCCATTAATTTAGATAAAGCTAAACTCATTTTATCTATATCTGATTTAAATTTAGGTTCAATAGCAATACCAATAACTGGATCTGGAAAAGATATATTCTCTAAAAGAATTGGAAATTTTTCATCACATAAAGTATCTCCTGTTTTAATATTTTTAAATCCCACTATAGCAGCAATATCTCCTGCTCCTATCTTACAAATAGGATTTTGTTTATTGGCATGCATTTGATATATTCTAGAAATACGCTCTTTATTTCCAGATCTTGTATTCAAACTATATGATCCAGAATGAACTTTTCCAGAATATACTCTAAAAAAAGCCAAACGTCCTACAAAAGGATCACTGGATATTTTAAATGCTAAGGCAGAAAAAGGTTCTTTTTCACTAGCCTTTCTCGTTTCTATTTTTTTATTGATAGGATTAATTCCTACAATATCTTTAACATCAAGAGGAGAAGGAAGATAACGACATACTCCATCTAGCATGGCTTGTACTCCTTTATTCTTAAAAGAAGAACCGCAAAATACAGGAATTATTCTCATATTTATTGTATTCTTTTGCAAAGAATTTATGATTTCTTCTTCAGAAATAGGAGAACCATTATACAAGAACTTTTCCATAATAACATCATCATACTCCGATAAAGATTCAATAATCTTATTTTGATATTCTTTTACTATATTTTTCATTTCAAATGGAATAGGAACTTCCTGATATGTAACTCCATAATTATTTTCATCCCATACAATAGCTTTATTAGATATTAAATCTACAACTCCTACAAAATTATCTCCATATCCAATAGGAATTTGTAATGGAATAGAATTAGCCCCCAGCATTTTTTTCATTTGTAAACAAACATTAAAAAAATCTGCTCCTTGACGATCCATTTTATTTACAAATGCTATTCTAGGAATATTGTATTTATCTGCCTGTCTCCATACTGTTTCTGATTGAGGTTCTACCCCATCCACTGCACTAAATAAAACAACCATTCCATCTAATATTCTCAATGATCTTTCTACTTCTACAGTGAAATCAACATGACCAGGAGTGTCAATAATATTGATTTGATATTTTTTATTTCTGTATATCCATTCACAAAATGTAGCTGCAGAAGTAATAGTAATTCCACGTTCTTGTTCTTGTAACATCCAATCCATTGTTGCAGCTCCATCATGGACCTCTCCTATTTTATGATTTATTCCAGTATAAAATAAAATTCTTTCTGTAGTTGTAGTTTTACCTGCATCAATATGTGCCGCAATTCCTATATTTCTTGTATATTTTAAGTCTCTTTCCATTTTTATTTTCTAAAATCTAAAATGAGAAAAAGCTTTATTTGCTTCAGCCATTTTATGAATATTTTCTTTTCTTTTTACTGCTTCTCCTTGTTCTTTATGTGCATCTAGTATCTCAAAAGCTAACTTACTTGACATACTTTTTTCACTTCTAATAGAAGCACAAGATATAAGTAATTTCATTGCTTTTGTTATTTTACTATTGGAGGAAATAGGAATAGGAACTTGAATATTAGATCCCCCCATACGACGACTTTTTACCTCTACATGAGGCATTACATTTTTTAATCCATTTTTCCATATTTCTAATGCAGATTTTTCTTCTTTTTCTTTAATATCTTCTATTTTTTTCATCGCATCATAAAATATTTTATATGCTAAATTTTTTTTACCATTTTTCATTAAATGATTAATAAAACGAGAAACTAGAGGATCATTAAATCTTGGATCAGGAAAATATATTTTTCTTTTTTTCTTTATTTTTCTCATTTTAGATAGAAATTACTTTTCTTTTTTAGAAATTTTAGCTCCATATTTACTTCTACTTTTTTTTCTTCCATTTACACCGGCTGTATCACGAGCACCTCGTACTATTTTATATTTTACTCCTGGTAAATCCTTTACTCTACCTCCTTTTACTAACACTATAGAATGTTCTTGAAGATTATGACCTTCTCCAGTTATATAACAAATAACTTCTTTACCATTTTTAAAACGAACACGAGCTACTTTTCGCATAGCAGAATTAGGTTTTTTTGGAGTAGTAGTATAAACACGTGTACAAACACCTCTTCGTTGAGGACAAAATTCTAATGCAACAGATTTTCTTTTTTTAGAAATAGATGATCTTCCCTTTCTAATTAATTGTTGTATAGTAGGCATATTTTATTTAGGATTAGAATACAAAGAAAACAAATTATATTATTTAATAACAAATTACAACTAAAATTCAAAAATAAAATTAAAAATTATCAATTTAAATTTTCTCATTTTGAAAGGGTTCTTCTTCCAAAGAATGAACATTAAGTTCATCATAAATATAACGGAAAGTAGAAAGTAAACAAGGATATCCATCAACAATAGCTACATTATGTTCAAAATGAGCAGAAAGATCTCTATCTAAAGTAGTAATAGTCCAACCATCTTTATGAAAAAAGATTTCAGGGGTTCCTTTATTAACCATTGGTTCTATAGAAAGAACCAATCCTTCCCTTAATTTTATTCCTTTTCCTTTTTTACCAAAATTAGGTACTTGAGGATTTTCGTGCATTTTTTTTCCTAATCCATGACCTACAAGATCTTTTACTACACTGTACCCATGTTTTTCAATACAAGATTGTATAGAATATCCTATATCTCCAACATAATTTCCTTTTTTACATTTAGACAATCCAATATAAAGAGATTCTTTTGAAGAATTAAGAAATTTTTTTATTTTACTTGAAACTTTTCCAACTTCAAAAGTATACGCATGTTCTCCATAAAATCCATTCATATAAACACCACAATCTATAGACAAAATATCTCCTTCATATAAAGGATTTTGATTAGGGATTCCATGTACAACTTGATAATTAGGAGAAACACACAAAGTATTTGGAAAATCATATAATCCTAAAAAAGCAGGTATTCCTCCATGATCACGAATAAAATTTTCAGCAAGTTTATCTAAATAAAGAGTATTTACACCAGGTTTTACTTCTTTTGTTAACATTCCTAATGTTTTTGATGCTAGAAAAGCACTCTTTTTTATAAGAATGATTTCTTCAATTGTTTTAACCATAATACATTTACTTACTTATCTTTTCTATTATAGATATTCCATTCATAATATTAGGTTTCGGTAAATTCATTAATTGAAGAATAGTAGGAGAAACATCTGATAAAACAGCTTCTTTTTTTAAAAGAATATTTTTATTATTCTTAAAAATTTGATCCAACAGAATAAAAGGGACAAAAGAACTAGAATGAGAAGTATTTGGACTTCCATCAGGGTTAATCATATAATCTGCATTCCCATGATCTCCAACTATCATAACTGTATATAAATTTTTTAAAGCTTCTTCGGAACAAATTTTTGTACAATAATCAATAAATTCACATGCTTTTATTGTTTCTTTCATTTTTCCAGTATGACCAACCATATCCGGATTTGCAAAATTTAAACAAATAAAATCAACTTCTTTTTTTTTTAATTCAGGAATAATTCTATTTACAATTTTTTTTGCACTCATTTCAGGTTTTAAATCATAAGTAGTCACTTTAGGTGATTTACACAGAATACGAGTTTCTCCAACAAAAGGAATTTCACGTCCTCCTGAGAAAAAAAAAGTAACATGTGGATATTTTTCTGTTTCAGCTATACGAATTTGTTTTTTCCCTTCTTTTTCTAATATTTCTCCTAAAGTATTTGATAAATTTTCTTTTTTAAAAAGAACATAAACATTTTTATATTCAGGATTATAACAAGTCATAGTTATATAATACAAATCTAATTTTTTTATTCCAGAAAAAGAATTGGTATTCGTATCTTTTTCAAGATTATTTGTTAAAAATTCTGTTAATTGTCTTGATCGATCCGAACGAAAATTAAAACAAAAAACTACGTCATCTTTTTCTATTTTAGAAATAGGATTTCCAAAATTATCAATACTTATTATAGGTTTTAAAAATTCATCAGTAATTCCTTTATTATAAGAATCTTCTATATATCTCAATATATTATCGTATTTACAATAATATCCTTTTGAATGAACGATTGCATCGTATGCTATTTGAGTCCTATCCCATCTTTTATCCCTATCCATGGAATAATATCTTCCAATAACAGAAGATAATTTTCCAACATTTTTTCTCATAAAAGAGAAAAGATTTTTTAAATAAAAAATTCCTTTTTTAGGAGAACTATCACGTCCATCTGTAAATGCATGTACAAAAACCTTTTTTATCCTTTTTTTATGAACCATTTTAAGCAAATAAAAAAGATGATTTATATGTGAATGGACTCCTCCATCTGATAATAAACCAATAAAGTGAATTTTTTTTTTAGTATAAGAAACATAATCAAAAATAGAATTTACTTTTCTTTGAAATATTTTATTTTGAATAGAATTATTTATTTCTTCCAAACTTTGAATTACTTTTCGACCAGATCCTAAATTTATATGACCTACCTCTGAATTTCCCATTTGTCCTTCTGGTAATCCTACAGATAATCCAGATGCCTGTAATTTACTAAAAGGAAAATATTTATAACAAGAATCTATAAATGGAGTTTTAGCCATATGAATAGCAGAACTAGAATATTTTTCAGAAGAAGATAAACCCCATCCATCTAAGATTATCAATATCAATTTTTTCATTTAGGAAATACTTATTCTTTTATAAGAATTTATTTTTACGTTTTTCGAAAATGATCTATTCATATATTCTTGAACCGTTATATTATTATCTTTTATATATTTTTGATTAAATAGAGTATTCTCCAATATAAATTTTTTCATTCTTCCCAAAATCATTTTTTCCTTTATTTGATCTGTTTTTTTTTCTTTTTCTATCTGAAATCTAATAATTTCTAATTCTTTTTTTATTAAATCTTCTGGTATTTCTTTTTTATTTATAGCTATTGGATTCATAGCTGTAATATGCATAGCAATATTTTTTGCAATTGATTTTTTAATTTCAAAAGAAAATCCAACTAAAGACGCTATTTTATTATTATGTGTATAATTTACCACAAATGGAGAATTTATTTTCTCAAATATTTTTAATTCTAATTTTTCATCAAAAACACTTATTTTTTCAATAATCATTTCTCGAATACTTCTTCCATGATATGAACTAGATAAAAAATCTTTTTTTGTATTGTATAAAAATGATTTTTCAGATAATTTTGATAAAAAATTCAAAAAATCTGAACTTCTGGAAAGAAAATCAGTTTCACAACTTAAACCAATAATCGTTC
The DNA here is from genome assembly GCF_003226855.1 of Blattabacterium sp. (Cryptocercus kyebangensis). Classification (NCBI taxonomy): domain Bacteria; kingdom Pseudomonadati; phylum Bacteroidota; class Flavobacteriia; order Flavobacteriales; family Blattabacteriaceae; genus Blattabacterium; species Blattabacterium sp. (Cryptocercus kyebangensis). The sequence goes on along the minus strand of NZ_CP029820.1, from coordinate 231,859 downwards.
CAGATGTTTGATCAATATTTACAGAAGATAAAATTGCCCCTTCTTTAACTTCCAAAGAAGAACGATTTATAGCAATTTTTTCTCCTTTTTTTCTTAAAAAATCGATAGCCTTTTCAAAATTTCCATTGGTTTTTGTTAAAGCTATCTTGCAATCCATTATTCCAATACCAGTAATTTTTCTTAATTTATAAATTTGAAAAATTGAAATTTTCATAATTTTTCATTTATAGATTCTTTTTCTTCACGTTCATTTTTTTTCAATAAAAGACCTTGTTGAATTGCTTTTGTCACAAATTGTAAAATAATATCAATAGATTTAGAAGAATCATCATTGGAAGGAATAGGATAATCTATTCCATTTGGATCTGTATTAGTATCCACCATAGCGAATATAGGAATCTTTAACTTTATAGATTCTGATAGAGCTATTTTTTCTTTGAATGGATCTACCAAAAAAACACCTCCTGGAAGATGATTCATAAAAGAAATACTTCCTAAATTTTTATACAATTTAACATATAATCTATTTATCAATAATCTTTCTTTTTTAGATAAAGTCTCAAAAGTTCCATTTTTTTTCATTTTTTCTATACTATTCATTTTCTTTACAGACTTTCGAATAGTAGTAAAATTTGTTAATAATCCACCTAACCATCTTTCTGTTACACAAGGCATATTTACACTTTTTGCATAAAAAAAAACTTTTTCTTTAGCCTGAGCTTTCGTTCCTACTAACAAAATTTTTTTTCCAAATGTTACAATTTTTTTTAATTCTTGGCATGCCTTATCTAATTTAATTACCGTTTTTGATAAATCTATAATATGAAATCCTCCTTTTTTCATAAAAATAAAAGGACGCATTTTTGGATTCCATTTACGAGCAATATGACCAAAATGGACTCCTGCTTTTAATAAATCTTTAGTATTAGCTTTCATTTTTTATTTTATTTTGAATCAATTTTCTAACGTTTTGAAAATTGAAACTTTTTTCTTGCTTTTTTTTGGCCAAATTTTTTTCTTTCTACTTTTCTAGAATCTCTAGTTAATAACCCATTAAATTTCAATATTTTTCTATTATTTTGATCCAATTTACAAAGAGCTCTAGATATAGCTAGACAAATGGCTTCTGCTTGACCATTAAATCCTCCTCCACAAACTTTTATTTTTATATCAAATTTATTATTATTTATTAACTGAAAAGGATATAAAATTTTTCCTTGAATATTCTCTGGAAAATATTTTTCTAATTTTTTAGAATTAATCGTAATAAATTTATTTCCAGGTTTTAAGTAAATACGAGCAAGAGAACGTTTTCTTCTTCCTATAGAATGGATCATTTTTTGTGAATTTTTAATTGAATCGGTTTTTGTGCTTGATGTTTATGTTCAGAATCTGGATAAATATGAAGATTTTTTATAATTTTATTTCCCAAACGATTTTTAGGTAACATTCCTTTAACCGCTTTATATATTATTTTTTTTGAATCTTTAAGAAAAAGATCTTTAGCAAGGGTAATTTTTTTTCCTCCTGGATATCCAGTATAACGAATATATTTTTTAGTAATCCATTTTTTTCCTGTAAGTTTTATTTTTTTAGAATTTATTACAATAACATAATCTCCACAATCTAAATTTGGAGAAAAATTAGTTTTATGTTTCCCTCTTATTCTAAAAGCAACCTTAGTAGAAAATCGACCTAAATACTGATCTTTTGCATCCATTATAATCCAATTTTTTGGATAATTCTTATTAACAGTTTTAAAACTTAAAAAATCCATACTTAAAATAAATTAATTTAAGAAATATAAGATATTTTCAAATAAAATTTGAATATAAATGACTTTTTGTCATGTTATTATTCCTATTTTTTTTTTATTGAAAGCATATTCTTGTTATTCATTCTATAACTTTATTATGGCATAATGATTGAACTGACTATTGAATGACTATATGAAAAAAAGTAATAAAAATGAGTAAAATTATAGGCATAGACTTAGGGACAACAAATTCTTGCGTTGCAGTAATGGAAATAAATGATCCTGTTGTCATACCTAATTCAGAAGGGAAAAGGACTACTCCATCTATAGTAGCTTTCGTATTAGATGGAGAAAGAAAAATAGGTGATCCTGCAAAAAGACAAGCAGTTACAAATCCACAAAAAACTATTTTTTCAATTAAACGTTTTATGGGAAGAATGTTTTCTGAAGTAACAGAAGAATCAAAGCATATTCCTTATAAAATTGTTAAAGGGGGGAATAATACACCACGTGTTGATATAGAAAATAGACTATATGCTCCTCAAGAAATATCTGCTATGATTCTTCAAAAAATGAAAAAAACAGCTGAAGATTATCTAGGAAAAGAAGTAAATAGAGCCGTTATTACTGTACCTGCATATTTTAATGATGCACAAAGACAAGCTACTAAAGAAGCAGGAGAAATAGCCGGATTGAAAGTAGAAAGAATCATTAACGAACCAACAGCTGCAGCATTAGCTTATGGTTTAGATAAAAAAAATCAAAATAAAAAAATAGTAGTATATGATTTAGGTGGAGGGACATTCGATGTTTCTATTTTGGAATTAGGAGATGGAGTTTTTGAAGTCCTTTCTACTAATGGAGATACACATTTAGGAGGAGATAATTTCGATCAAGTGATAATTGATTATTTATCCAATGAATTTAAATCTAAAGAGAATATAGATCTTAGAAACGATCCTATGGCTTTACAACGTTTAAAAGAAGCTTCTGAAAAAGCTAAAATAGAATTATCTTCTTCTACTAAAACAGAAATTAATTTACCATATATTACAGCTACAGAATCTGGTCCAAAACATATGGTTATCACATTAACTAGATCTAAATTTGAACAATTATCTGAAAATCTAATATTTAGATCTATTAATCCATGTTCCAAAGCATTAGAATCTGCTGGATTATCTACTAAAGATATTGACGAAGTTATTTTAGTAGGAGGTTCTACACGTATCCCAAAAGTACAAGAAAAAGTTGAAAATTTCTTTAAAAAAAAACCATCCAAAGGAGTAAATCCAGATGAAGTTGTAGCTATTGGAGCAGCTATACAAGGAGGAGTTTTAACCGGAGATGTACAAGATGTTTTATTACTTGATGTGACTCCTTTATCTTTAGGAATAGAAACTTTGGGTGGTGTTTTTACAAAACTTATTGAATCCAATACTACTATTCCTACTAAAAAATCAGAAATTTTTTCTACAGCAGCAGATAATCAATCTGCAGTAACTATAAGAGTCGGACAAGGTGAAAGACCAATGTTCAATGATAATAAAGAAATAGGTCGGTTTGATCTAGTTGATATTCCTCCTTCACCTAGAGGAACTCCTCAAATTGAGGTTAGTTTTGACATTGATGCTAACGGAATACTTCATGTCTCTGCAAAAGATAAGGGAACTAAAAAAGAACAATCTATACGAATTGAAACTTCTTCAGGATTAAATCAAGAGGAAATTGAAAAAATGAAAAGAGAAGCTGAAGAAAATGCAAAAAAAGACGAAAAAATAAAAGGGGAAATAGATAAATTAAACGCTGCAGATAATCAGATTTTTCAATCTGAAAAACAGTTAAAAGATTATGGAAATAAATTATCTGAGAATAATAAAAAAAATATAGAAAATTCTTTAGAAGAATTAAAAAAGGCTCACAATAAAAAAGATTTTTCATCTATTGATATTTGTATGAAAAAATTGAACGAAGTTTGGGCTAATGCATCAAAAGAAATTTATTCTCCTAATAATAAAAATAATAATTCAAATGATTCTACAAATGATTCTATTAAAAAAAATAATAACAATAAAGGAAATGAAAATGTACAAGATGTAGATTATGAAGAAGTTAAATAAAAAATAAATTTAAAAACTCCCTAGGGAGTTTTTACTTATTATGGAATAATAGAAATTATAGTTTCTCCACCAATAACTTTTTCTCCCTTTTTTATAAAAATAATAGAATCTAACGGTAGATAAATATCTATTCTAGATCCAAATTTAATAAATCCAAATTCTTCTCCTTTTTTAGCCAAATAATTCTCTTTAGAATAAAGAATAATACGACGAGCTAAAAATCCAGCTATTTGTCGAAATAATATTTTTTGTTTTGTATTTGTTTCTATAACTGTAGTGGTTCGTTCATTATTTAACGATGATTTTTTATTCCATGCTAACCAATATTTACCTGGATGATATCTAACATAGATTATTTTACCAGATACTGGAAATCTATTTACATGTACATTAAGTGGAGACATAAATATTGATATACATATACAATTTTTTTGTAAAAATTCACTTTCAAAAATTTTTTTTATTTCTAGTATTTTCCCATCAGAAGGAGAGACTACTTCCTTATCGTTTTTAGGATTTTTTTTAGATAAATTTCTTTTTGGATTTCTAAAAAAGAAAAGAAAAAACGCATAAAATATAATTAAAAAAGAGATTATAAATAAGTTAACAACTTTAGAAAATAGAAAAATAGAAATAAAAACTCCTATCAATATTAAAATTAATAAATATATTAACAATGGAAATCCTTCTTTATGGATCATCTATTTTTTTTAAAAAAAATATACTATTCCAATAGCTACAGTAGCAATGATTGGTATTACAAATATAAAACTATCTAATCTATCTAAAAATCCACCATGTCCAGGAAACCATAATCCTGAATTTTTTACATTGTAAGATCTTTTAATAGTAGATTCTACAAGGTCACCAATAGTAGAAAAAATAGGAACGGTAAAAGAAAGAATAAACCAATACTTTTTTCCCCAAATATTGTATAAAAATACTCCAAGTATTAAACAAAAAAAAAATCCTCCAAGAAATCCTTCTACAGATTTTTTAGGAGATATTGATATATCTATTTTTCTCTTTCCCCATTTTATCCCTATCAAATAGGATAAAGTATCATTTGTCCATATAAGAAAAAATGTACCTAAAATCAATTCTTTCCCATATTTAGAATATATATAAGATGCTAAAAAAAATGGAATTAGAATATATACTAAGCCAAAAGTTAAATGACTTACTTGTTTTATTTTTTCTTTATGAGAAGATCCTTTAGAAAATAATTGAATAATAAAAAATATTATAGAATAAGGAATAAAACATATGATATATAAAAATATATTTTTTTCCACAAAAAAATCTAATAATATTGAAAATAGAAAAAAGAATGAATTTATTTTTATTAAAGTTGTATTTGTTTTTAACATTACTAGAAATTCAAATAAACAAAAAAAAGATAATATCATCATTAACATTCTAAAAATTTTTTCTCCTTTTTCAATTGAAAAAATAATCATAAAAACATAAATAAAACCAGTAAAAAATCTTATCAAAAAATCATTTTTTTTTTTTTTCATTGGTTCCATTTTTTTAAAAATGACTTACTGAAGTCAACATATTTCCGATATCGTCAGAAAAAGGTCTTTCTCCAAATATTTTTTTCAAATCATCCCTAAAAATAACTTCTTTTTCTAATAATTCATTAGCAAGAATAGACAATTTTTTTTCATTATTTTTTAATATATTTTTAGCTCTTTTATATTGTTCTGTAATAATTTTTGATATTTCTTCATCTATAATTTGCGCAGTTTTTTCACTATAAGGTTTAGAAAAAGAAAATTCATTTTGTCCTGTAGAATCATAATAAGAAATATTTCCAATTTTTTCATTCAATCCAAAAATGGCTACCATAGATTGCGCTTGTTTAGTTACTTTTTCCAAATCATTTAAGGCCCCCGTTGAAATACTACTAAAAATAATTTCTTCTGCAGATCTACCGGCAAGCAAAGCACATATTTCATCTTTCATTTGTTCTGGAGTGGTTAATTGTCTTTCTTCTGGAAGATACCATGCAGATCCTAAAGATTTTCCTCTTGGAACAATAGTTACTTTAACTAAAGGAGAAGCATGTTCTAATAACCAACTTATTGCCGCATGTCCAGCTTCATGATAAGCAATTCTTTTTTTTTCATTTGGCTTGATAATCTTATTTTTTTTTTCTAATCCTCCTACAATACGATCTATAGCATCTAAAAAATCCTGATTTTCTATTTTAGATCTATCTTTTCTTGCAGCAATAAGAGCAGATTCATTACAAATATTTGCTATATCAGCTCCACTAAAACCTGGAGTTTGTCTAGCTAAAAATTCAATGTCTACTTTTTTAGATAATATAAGTTTTTGAAGATGGACACGAAATATTTCTTTTCTTTCATTTAATTCAGGAGGATCTACTAATATAGTTCGATCAAAACGGCCAGGACGAAGTAATGCTTTATCCAAAATATCGGATCTATTGGTAGCTGCTAGGACAATTACATTTGTATGAGTCCCAAATCCATCCATTTCTGTAAGTAATTGATTTAGAGTGTTTTCTCTTTCATCATTGGATCCAGCTATACTACTTTTTCCTCTTGCTCTCCCTATAGCATCAATTTCATCTATAAATATTATGCAAGGAGATTTTTCTTTCGCTTTTTCAAATAAATCTCTCACTCTAGAAGCTCCTACACCGACAAACATTTCCACAAAATCAGAACCAGAAATAGAAAAAAAAGGAACTTTTGCTTCTCCAGCTACAGCTTTGGCTAATAAAGTTTTTCCAGTTCCAGGGGGTCCTATCAAAAGAACTCCTTTCGGAATTTTACCTCCTAGTTTAGTATATTTTTGAGGACTTTTTAAAAATTCTACAATTTCTTGAACTTCTTCTTTCGCTCCTTCTAAACCAGCAACCTCTTTAAATGTTATTTTAACATTATCATTTTCATCAAATAACTTAGCTCTAGATTTTCCAATATTAAATATTTGACTACCTGGACCACCTCCAGAAGCACCAATTCTTCTAAATACAAAAATCCAAAAGATGATTAACAATATCAAGAATATACCATAATCAAAAAAAAATTTTGTTATGGTATATTCTTGTTGATTTTTAAAATCAATAATTGTATCTAGATTATATTTATTTTTGTATTCTTCAAATTTTTTTTGAAAAAACTGTAAATCTCCTATTTCAAATTCATATTGTAAAGGATGTATAATAAATTTTTTATGATTTTTATTTTTTATATTATGTTGATTGATATGATTATTAGAAGAATCATATTCTTTCTTTAAATAAACATGTACAATTTCTCTATGTTTTACTATAATTTTTTGTATTTCCCCCTTCATGAGAATTTCAAAAAAGGTATCCTGGTCTATTTTTATAGGATTAGAAAAAGAAGATTTAAAAAAAAATATTCCCAGAAATATAATTAATATAACTGCATATATCCAAAAAAAGTTGTTTTTTCTTTTCACTTTTTTATCTATCATAAATTTTCTTCATTTATCTAAATATAAACCAAGCTTAGTTATAATTTTTCATTCCAAATACTTTCTAGATTATAATATAATCTAAGTTCTTTTTTGAAAATATGGACCACAATAGAAACATAATCTATCAATATCCACTCTCCATTTTCTGATCCTTCTATATGCCAAGGTTTTTCTTTCAATTTCTCAATTGTGATCTTTTCTATAGATCTGTAAATAGCATAAACTTGACTTTTAGATTTTCCATCGCAAATAACAAAATAATCACAAATAAAATTATTTCTGTTTTTTAAGTTTAAAACAGAAATATCTTTTTCTTTTACCATTTCAATCCCTTCTATGATTTTATTTAATAACAAAACGGAATTTTTATTATATTATTTAATTTCAAAAAACAAAAATAAGGTTTTCACTTTAAAGAAGTTCAATTTCTCAATATAAAATATTTTGAAAAAATTTATTTGGCCAATATATTTAATTTTTCTACAAAAAGTTGATTCTACTAATCAATATGCAAAAAGAAATAAATCAAAATATATGAAAAATTGGACTATCATTTGGTCTATAAATCAAACTAATGGAAAAGGAGTAGGAAAAAATCATTGGGATACAGAAAAAGGGAAAAATTTGACTTTTAGTATTTTTTTAAATTCGATAATTTTTCCTATCGATAAAGGATATATTATAAATTTTATTATAAGCAATGCCATTCATAAAACATTATTTTTTTATAACAAAAAAATATGGATTAAATGGCCTAATGATATCATTCTAATGAACAAAAAAATAGGAGGTATTTTAATTGAAAATAATGTTTTTTATAAAAAAATACATACAATTATCATTGGAGTAGGAATAAATGTAAATCAAATAAAATTTGATGAAAAACTTCAAGCTACTTCTTTAAAAAAAATTCTTAAAAAAAATTTTAAATTAGAAAAACTTTTTTACAAATTAATTTATTCCATTCAAAAAGAATATTTTCTTTTTATGACTTATGGAGAAAAATTTATAAGAAATTATTACATAGATCATCTTTATATGAAAGATAAAATATCTTTTTTTGAGATTATTAATAATGATCATAAAAAATTTACTAAAGGGGTTATCCGAAATATAACTAAAAAAGGAAATTTAATTATTGAATTTAAAAAAGATAGGAAATTATATTCCTTTTCTAAAAAAAAAATAAAACTTATTTTTTAGTTAATATTATTTCCTTTATAAGGATTTTCTTTTCTAGTTTTTTCAATCATTTCTTTTATTTTACGATTCCAATAATTACGTTTTATTGGTTTTTTTTTATTTTCTTGAATTTTTTGATGAATTTTATGTTTATCTAACATAAATTTTTTAATAAAGAAAATAAAACCAATATTAATTACATTGGATGTAAAATAATAAAGAGAAAGACCAGAAGCATAACTATTTATAAAAAATAACATGATGATAGGCATCAAATATAACATAAAGCTAATATCCGGAACATTATTTTTATTGGAATAATCATTTCTTCCATCACTACTTAACTTTGTATAAATTAAAAGAGCTAATGAATACAATAAAGTAAGTAAACTTACATGATTCCCATAAAATGGAATAGAAAATGGTAATTCAAAAATGGAATCATATGAAGTAAGATCATCTACCCAAAAAAAAGATTTTCCTCTAAGATTGATTAGAGTAGGAAAAAATTTGAATAATGAATAAAAAATAGGAATCTGGAATAAAGTAGAAATACATCCAGACATAGGATTTATTCCTGCTTTTCGATATAATTCCATCATCGCTCTTTGTTTTTTTAATGGATCTGAATTTTGAAATTTATTATTTAATTCATCTATTTCTGGACGAATTAATTTCATCATAGCACTTAATTTATATTGTTTATAAGTTATTGGGGATAGGATTAATTTTACAACAACAGTCATTAAAATAATAATAATTCCATAATTCAAATTTGTTTTTTCCAAAAATTGAAAAATTATTAAAAAAAAATATTTATTAATCCATTTTAAAAAACCCCAACCAAATGGAATAATATTTTCAATTTTTTTTTCATATTTTTTTAATGAAGAAAAATCTAATGGACCAAAATATAACTGGAAAGAAAGATTCAAATTTTCATTATTTTTTATTTTAAAAAAAGATCTAGATTGAATTCTTTTTAAAAAATTTCCAGAAGAAAAATTTTCAGAACGAACAAAAACATTTTTCAAAGGATTTTTTGCAAAAAATACAGATGTAAAAAATTGTTGTTTATGTGCGATCCAATTCAAATTATGTATATTCTTTTCTTCTGAATCTTTTTCTGATAAATATTTTATTTTAGAACTAGAATTTTTATTATGAGAATAATAGACCTGAGTATAAGTATTTTCCCAATTTCTATCTTTTTCTAAAGAAAAAATTTTTTGTTCCAAATCAATAGAAATAGTCTTATCTAATAAATAAGAAGAAAAGTCTTCTGTACGAACAAAAAAACCAATATCATATTGATTTTCTCCACCTATAGTATATCTATATTCTATAAATCCTTTTCCATAAGGATTTTTGGCTCTCATTATAAGAACTTTATTATTTCCTTTTTTTTTAAAAAAAAGAGGATAAAAATAGAGAAAACTAGTATCTATAATCTTATTATTATTTTTTAAATCCTCTTTTTTGAAAAAAATCATCTTATATGAAAAACTAGAATCTTTTATTAAATAGAGATTTTTATTATGTGATAAATGGAGAGGATCATAAGCTTTATATTTTTTTAAAAAAACTTCGTTAATTGCTCCTCCTAAACTAGAAATTTTAAGTTTAAAAACATTATTTTCTAAAAAAAAATAATTATTTATTTTTTTTTTTGTTGTAGAAAGAGATTTTTTTGAAAAAAATGGGATCTTTCTAAGAATTTTTTCTGATGAATATTTTTTATCCTCAGATACATTAAAATATGTAAAAATTGTTAAAATAAATAATATAAGAAATAGACCAATAGTGGATTGATAATCTAATTTTTTATCCTTCATACATAAGAAGAGTTCTGTTTATGATAAACACATGATTTATAAATTTTAGAAATTTGGACAAAATATTTAAATAAAGGATGAGGATTAGAAACTGTACTTTTATATTCAGGATGAAACTGAACTCCTAAAAAAAAAACGTGATTATCTAATTCTATAGCTTCTACTAATCCTGTATCAGGATTTATTCCTACAATTTTCATTCCAGAATTAGAAAAATTTTCTAAATATGCATTATTAAATTCGTATCTATGACGATGTCTTTCAAAGATTTCTTTTTTCCCTCCATAAATAGAAAAAATTTTAGATCCTTTTATTAAAGAACATTTCCAATTTCCTAAACGCATAGTTCCACCTTTTTTTATAATATTTTTTTGTTCTTTCATTAAACTAATAACTGGATAAGAAGTATGTGGATTAGTTTCATTACTTTCCGCTTTTCGTATTTCTAATACATTTCTTGCAAATTCTATCACTGCTATTTGCATACCTAAACATATACCTAAAAAAGGTATTTTTTTTTCTCTTGCGTATTTTGCTGCAAGTATTTTTCCCTCTACTCCTCTATTTCCAAATCCAGGAGCAATTAAAACCCCCGAAATTCCATTAAAATATTCTTCTATATTATTTTCTTTTATTTTTTCAGAACAAATCCATCTTATATTAACATAAATTTCATTCTCTGTTCCTGCATGAATTAAAGATTCAGTTATTGATTTATAAGAATCATGTAAAGAAACATATTTTCCAACCAATGCTATTTTAATTTCATATTTAGGATTTTTATATTTTTTAATAAAAATTTTCCATTTATCCAAATTTGGAGATGTAAAAGTGGATAAATTTAAATGATTTAAAACAGATTTATCAAAATTTTGTAAATGTAATAAATATGGAAGATCATATATAATTTTGGTATTAATAGACTCAATTACATGTTCTGGTTTTACATTACAAAATAATGCTAATTTATTTCGAATATTTTTGGATATATGTTTTTCAGTTCTACAAACTAAAATATCTGCTTTAATTCCATTTTCCATTAAATTTCGAACAGAATGTTGTGTTGGCTTTGTTTTTATTTCTCCAGTAACTGATATATATGGTAATAAAGTTAAATGAATCACTAAACTATTTGATTCACCTAATTCCCATTTTAATTGACGAACAGATTCAATATAAGGAAGACATTCTATGTCTCCAACAGTTCCTCCTATTTCGGTAATAACAATATCATAACTATTGGATAATCCCAAAATTTTAATACGTCTTTTAATTTCATTTGTAATATGAGGGATAACTTGTACTGTTTTTCCCAAATAATCTCCATTTCGTTCGTTATCAATAACCGTTTTGTATATAAGACCAGAAGTAACATTATTTTCTTTTGTAGTAGCCTGATCTAAAAAACGTTCATAATGACCTAAATCTAAATCCGTTTCAGCTCCATCTTGAGTCACGAAACATTCTCCATGTTCATAAGGATTTAATGTTCCTGGATCTACATTAAAATAAGGATCTAATTTTTGAATTGTAATTTTATATCCTCTATTCTTCAACAACATTCCTAAGGAAGCTGAAATAATTCCTTTTCCCAATGAAGAAGTTACCCCACCTGTAACAAAAATATATTTAGTCTCCATGAAATAATTTATTGTTATCTTTTTATTTTTTTATCTTTATTTTTTATTGTATTGATTATCTGTCTATTAACTAGTAGAAAAATGAAAAATCCGTGTTTTAAAAAAAAAGAATTTATAATTTTTTTTTATATTTGCCAAACTTGGAGCAAGCTCTACACAATCAGCTCCCTATCAATCCTCCAGGGTGGGAACACAGCAAAGGTAATTAAGGTTGTAGCGATGTGATGTAGGTCTGCTTGCTCCATATATATTCTCTATTCCTGAATATTTTTTATGGAAAATTTGTTAAAATGTAATTTTTGTGGTAGAAAAAAAGATGAAATAACATTTCTAATATCAGGTATTAATGGTCATATTTGTAATTTTTGTATAGAAAAAACATATTCTATAATTCATAGAAAATTTTCTACGGAAAAAAAAGATTTTGAAGGTAAAGTTCCTGGAATAAAAAATCAAGAAATACAAATAAAAAAACCTAAAGAAATAAAAGATTTTTTAGACAAATATATTATAGGACAAAATGAAGCAAAAAAAATTATTTCCGTTGCTGTATATAATCATTATAAACGTATCCAATACGATAAGAATAAAAATAAAGATGATATAGAAATAGAAAAATCCAATATCCTATTGATAGGAAATACAGGAACTGGAAAAACTTTACTTGCTAAAAGTATCTCTAAACTTTTAAAAATTCCTTTTACTATAGCTGATGCTACTACTTTAACTGAGGCAGGATATGTTGGAGAAGATGTAGAATCCATCTTAACAAGATTATTACAGTCTGTAAATTATGATATAAATCATGCTGAAAAAGGGATTATTTTTATAGATGAAATTGATAAAATTTCTAGAAAAAGAAATAATCCCTCTATTACTAGAGATGTATCAGGGGAAGGAGTTCAACAGGCTTTGTTAAAGCTATTGGAAGGTTCAATTATTAACGTTCCTCCACAAGGAGGGCGTAAACATCCGGATCAAAAAATGATCCAAATTAATACCGATAATATATTGTTTATAGCTGGAGGTACATTCGATGGGATAGAAAGAATTGTATCCGATAGAATCAATCAATTTTCTATTGGATTTATTACAAAAAAAAGAAAAAAAGAGAAAAATAATGAAAATTATTTGCAAAATGTTATGGCTCATGATCTTAGAAAATTCGGATTAATTCCAGAACTTATTGGTAGATTTCCTATTATAACCTATTTAAATCCATTAAATAAAACTACATTAAAAAAAATTTTAGTTGAACCAAAAAATGCCTTAATAAAACAATATCAAAAATTGTTTTATATGGATGAAATATCCATGAATATTACGGATGATGCATTGGATATTATTGTAGAGAAAACAATTAAATTAGGATTGGGAGCTAGGGGATTACGTACTTTTTGTGAAAAAATATTTGTAGATTATATATTTGAAATGAAAGAATCTAAAAAAATTTTGAATATAGATAGAAATATGGTTATAAAAAAATTATCTTACTCGTAATTCTTGAATTATATTCCATAATTTATTTTTTAATTGAATTATTCCTTCTTTTGTAAAAGAAGAAATAAAGATGATATTTTCTCCTAATGTTAAAAATATTTTCTTTATTCTTTTTTTTGTTTCATTATCGATCAAATCTGATTTAGAAATAACCAATAAACGTTTTTTATTTAATAATTTTCGGTTAAATTTTTTTAATTCATTCAATAATATGAAATATTCTATTTTATTATTTTTCGTTTCTGCAGAAATTAAAAATAATAGAACAAGATTACGTTCTATATGTCTTAGAAAAGTATATCCTAATCCTTTACCTTGTGAAGCTTTTTCTATAATTCCAGGTATATCTGCTACTAAGAAAGTATCATAATCATAATTCATTTTAACTATTCCCAAATTAGGTATTTTAGTTGTAAAAGGAAAATTTCCTATTTTTGGTTTTGCTTTTGTAATTGTAGAAAGTAAAGTTGATTTTCCGGAATTTGGAAATCCAATTAAACCAACATCTGCCAAAATTTTTAACTCTAAAAAAATCCAATTTCCTATAGTTTTTATTCCAGTTTGTGCATAAAATGGAGATTGAAATTTAGAATTCTTAAAAAAGATATTTCCTTTTCCTCCTTTTCCTCCTTTGAATAAAACTTCTTCTTGATGATTTTTGGTTATTTCTACTAAAATATTTTTATTTATATCTTTAATTATAGTTCCTATAGGAACTTCTATAAATAAATTTTTACCGTTTGCTCCAGTAATATTATTCCCTTTTCCTGGATTTCCAGATTTAGCAATCCAATATTTATTATATTTTAGATGAATAAAAGTATGAAGATTAGAATTTCCTTGTATAATAATATCACCTCCTTTTCCCCCTGATCCTCCATCAGAACTCCCCCTTTTTATATATTTTTTTTTATGAAAATGAATACATCCTTTTCCTCCATTTCCACTTTTACAATAAATTTTTATAAAATCTATAAAACTTTTTGTCATAAAAAAAATTTTTTTCAAATATTTAAATTCAAAATTTTTTTTTCTATAAAAAAAGAAATTTCTTTTACAGAAGAAGAAGCATTAATTTCTATTTTATTATTTTTCCATTTTTTTTCATCCCAAATAAAAGAAGTTATTTTTTTATATTCTTCTATTCTTCTTTGAACCGTAATAATATCCGAATCATCATCACGATGACTAGTCTTACCTCTTTTTAATAATCTATTGATTAATAATTTTTTCTTTATACCAAAAGAAAAAATTATATTTATCCTTCCTAAGGATAGGATTTTTAATGTTTTTTCTAAAGAAAAAACTTGATTTTTTGTTCTAGGATATCCATCATAAATAATTCCTTTAGATTGAATATATTTTTTTATTTCTATATTCAACATATTTGTAGTAATTTTATCAGGTACTAATATACCTCGATTAATATAATAACGAGAAAGTTTTCCTAAGCTTGTTTTAGTTTTTATATGATGTCTAAATATCATTCCAGTAGATAGGTGAACTAATCCAAATTTATTTTCTAAAATTCTTGCTTGAGTTCCTTTACCACATCCAGGTGGTCCAAATAATATAATGTGTATCATAATAACATAATGACAAATAATATATAAAAAATATAATATGATAAGGTAATAAGGAATTCAGATCAAGATTATTGATAACAAGAATATCAATACTATAATAACTATTATTTATTCTTTTTGAGAATAATAATTACAGATGAATGGATTTTCCATAAGCATGAAAAATAGATTCAAGGATAGATTCACTTAATGAAGGATGAGGATGAACACTTCCCATTATTTCATAATTAGTTGATTCCAATTTTCTAGCAACTACGACTTCAGAAATAAGATCCGATACGTTATTTCCAATCATATGACAACCTAACCATTCATCATATTTTTCATCGAAAATAACCTTAACAAATCCTTCTGTATTTTCATCACAGATAGCCTTTCCAATGGCATGAAAAGGAAATTTTCCAACTTTAATTTGATACCCTTTTTCTTTAGCTTGTTTTTCAGTATAACCTACGGAGGCAATTTCTGGAGAACAGTAAATACATTTTGGAATATTATCATAATCTATTCTTTGAGGATTTAATCCTTTTATATTTTCAATACATGAAATTGCCTCATGTGAGGCAACATGTGCTAATGACGGTCCTTCTATTACATCTCCAACAGCATAATAACCTTCTATATTTGTCCTATATTTTTCATCTACTACTATAAATCCACCTTTTGTTTGAATTCCAATTTCTTCCAATCCTATGTTTATATTTGGAATAGTTCCAATTGCAGAAAGAGCTATTTCTGCTTCTATAGTAATATCCTTTTTAGGAGTTTTAATATTAACTACAATTCCTTTTTCAGTATAATCTATTCTTTTTATAAAAGAAGAAACATAACTTTTAATTCCTACTTTATCAAAAGTAGATTTTAATTGATCAGATATTTCTTCATCTCCACTTGGAAAAAGTTTAGGACAAAGTTCTATAAGAATGACTTCAGTTCCCATAGAATGATAGAAATAAGAAAATTCCAATCCAATAGAACCGGAACCAATAATAATCATTTTTCTTGGTAATCTAGAAAGAGAGAGGGCCTCTCTATATCCTATAATTTTTTTTTCATTTTGTTGAAATTTTTCTTCAATTTTAGGTTTTCCACCTGTAGCTATAATAATATGCGAAGCATAACATTCCTCCATTTTTTTTTTATTTCTAAAAATTTCAATTTTTTTCCCTTTTTTTAATTTTGCTTCTCCATTGATAACATGTATTCCATTTTTTTTCATTAAAAATGAAATTCTTTTTCTCATTTTATCCACTACATTTCTACTTTTAAAAATTATTTGAGAAAAATCAACTTTTATTTGATGAATACCAAATAATTTTTTATTTTTTTTTATTTCTTGTAAAGTTTTTGCGCTGTTTAAAATGGATTTTGTGGGTATACATCCCCAATTCAAACATATTCCACCCAAAGATTCTCTCTCTACTATAGCTGTTTTCATTCCCAGTTGTGCAGCTCGTATAGATGCAACATAACCACCAGGGCCACTACCTAAAACAATAACATCAAAATTCATAACTATAACTTGTCGATAAATATAAATTTACAAATTTTTATTCTCAATTTTTTTATAAATTTGTTTCTTTTTACTAAATAAAATCAAAAAAAATATATGAAATTTTTTATAGATACAGCTAATTTAGAAGAAATAAAAAAGGCAAAAATATTTGGAGTATTAAATGGAGTGACAACAAATCCATCTTTAATGTCAAAAGAATTTATCAAAAAAAAGGATATTTATGATCATTACATATCTATTTGTCATCTTTTAGATGATGAAAATGGAGATGTAAGTGCAGAAATAATCAGTACAAATTATATGGATATGATTGAAGAAGGAGAAAAACTTTCACTTTTACATCCAAAAATTGTTGTAAAAATACCGATGATTAAAGATGGAATTAAAGCTATAAAATATTTATCAAAAAAGAATATTAAAACCAATTGTACTTTAGTCTTTTCATCTGGGCAAGCACTTTTGGCTGCAAAATCGGGATCTAGCTATGTTTCCCCATTTTTAGGAAGATTAGATGATTTATCATATAATGGATTAAATTTAATAAGAGAAATCAAAACTATTTATGATAATTACCATTTCAAAACAAAAATTTTAGCAGCTTCAATACGTAATCCATTACAAATTATAGAATGTTCTAAAATAGGAATATATGCAGTAACATCTCCATTAAAAATAATTCTATCTTTATTTTACCATCCATTAACAAAAATAGGATTGAAAAAATTTTTAGAAGATTACAAAAATATTTTTAATTGATTTTTATTTTATTATCTAATAAATATTGAATGGCAATAGATGTAGCTTTTGGAAGTTTTTCATAAAATTTGGATAAATCTATTTGTTCCTTATTCTCAAAAATTTCTTCTAAATTATTTTTGTTTATAAAATTGAATTCTTCCAATTTTCTATCCAAATTTTCTTTAATTTTATGACTGATTTTTTGACTTATTTTTTCTAGAATATAAATAGTTTCATAAATATTTTTCCCTGATTTTTTTTCCAATTCTTCACGATCTATTGTTACTGTATTTATTGGAGCTTTAATTTCTTTAAAGTTCATTATTTTAATAATTTTTCATAAAATATTTTTAATTTTTTTATATTAGGAGAATTAGGATATGATTCTACATATCTATGATATTCCTCAATAAAATTAGAATAGTTTCCATTTTTAATAGAAAGTTTATATGCAATTAAGCAAATTTTGTATAAAACGTCTTCTCTAAGATCACTTTTTGGAAAATTGTTTAAAAAATCTTGAAAATAAATTAAAGAAGCCTTATATTTTTTCATGAAAAAATATGTATTAGCAATATAATAATTTTTTTTTTCAAGTTTTTTTGATAATTCATTTAAAATATCATTAACTTCTGCTGATTTTGAACTATTTGGATATTCTTTAATGAATTTATTTAATACCTCAATTGCCTCTTTAGTTTTCTTTTGATCCAAATCGAAATTTAAAGAGTCAAGATAATAAGTAAATCCACGTTTAAACGATTCATTTTCTTCATAATTTTTTCCTAAATACTTTTTTTTTGAAAATAGATTCAATTTTTTCAAAATATTTTTTAATACCGGAATTTCATTTTCATTTTTATAAAAATGAGGACTCCATTTTGATATATGATTCGGATGTTTTCCAGAATTATTAGACAAATCCGAATCTTTTAACAACAATAAATGTTGTCCATCATAACATCCAATTATTACAAATAATAATAAAAAAATTGTTTTTTTATTATTCATATTACCTAGTTTTTTTTTCCACTTTATTATAAAAATTTTTGATATCATGATTAAATAAATATAATCCACCCTTATCTTCTCCAATTAATTCAATTTTATCCAATATTTTTTTTATTAAAGATTCTTCTTCTATTTGTTCTTCTACATACCATTGTAAAAAATTATAAGTAAAAAAATCTTTTTCCTGTAATGATAATTCAACTAAAGAATTAATTTTTGAAGAAATTTTTTTTTCATGTTCAAATAATTTATGAAATAAATCCATCAAAGAACTATATGAAATTTTTTCAACAATATAATATTTACTTTTATTAAAAAAATCCACATATCCTCCTCTTTTATTGATATATTTTATTAATTTCAACATATGTCCTCTTTCTTCATCTGAATGATCATACAAAAAATTACAGATACCATCAAGACCCCCATATCTATGTTCAACCCAAGAAGCCATAGATAAATATAATTGAGAAGATTTTAATTCTCTATTTAATTGTTTTTCTAATTCTACTTGTATTTTTTTACCAAACATAAAAATTAAATAATTAATTTATTTGTAGTTTTTTTAATAAAAATTGCATTTTTTCTTTTAAATCAGGAGTTCCGCTTAACAATGGCAATCTTACATGTGAACTACATATACCTATAATATCCAAAAAAGTCTTAATCCCGGTAGGATTACCCTCTTCATAAATAAGATAAATCATATGAAGAAGTTCATAAAAAATAGAAAAAGCTTTTTTTGCTTCATTTTTTTTCGCTAAATATATCATTTTGGATACCTTATCTGGAAATCCTTGAGCTATTACAGAAATAATACCATCTCCTCCTCCTAGTATTAAAGGTAAAGAAATAAAATCATCTCCCGATATCACACTAAAATTATTTGGTTTTTTTTCAATTATCTTATAAGATTGTAAAATATCACCAGAGGCTTCTTTTATGCCTATAATTCTATTAAAATCATTAGCTAAACGAATAACCGTTTCCGGAAAAACATTAGATCCTGTTCTCTTAGGAACATTATAAACAATGATATTGGCGTCTGTATTATCAATAATAGATTTAAAATGTTGGTATATACCTTCTTGAGATGGATTATTATAATAAGGAGAAACAGAAAGAATAGCTAAAAAATCTGATAAGTTGATACTTTTTATTTTTTTTATAACATCTTCTGTATTATTCCCTCCTATTCCTAATATTAAAGGAATTTTTTTATAATTTGAACTTTTTATATATTCAATTATATCTTTTTTTTCATTTTTTTTTAAAGTAGATGTTTCTGCTGTGGTCCCTAGTATTACTAAATAATCCACTTTATTTTCTATATATTTTAGAATTTTTCCAATTCCATTAAAATCAATCTTTCCATTCCTTTTAAAAGGAGTAACTAACGCTACACCTGTTCCATATAATTTTTTCATAAAATTCATAGAATTAATTCACTACATTATTATTAATAATATTATTTTTATTCCATATCATAACTATTAATATTTCAGTATTTTTTTCATTTTCATTTTTATAATAAACAGATGTAGACGTATAGAAAAAGGAAATAAATTAATCCCTTTTTATTCTTGGTCTAGCCACAGAAACAATAATATTTCTTCCCATAAATTCTGTTCCATTCAATTTTTCTATGGCTTGTTTTGCATTTTCTTTATTAGACATCTCTATAAATCCAAATCCTTTGCTTCTTTTATTAGAAGTAGATTCATCAAAAATAATTTTGGCGTTAATAACTTCTCCTATAGATTCAAAATATTCTTTTAATTCTTGTTCTGTCATATCATAAGATAAATTACCAACGTATAATTTCGTATAATCCATATTAAAAAATAAATTGTTTTAAAAGCAAATTTAGAGAAATATTTTTTCTAAATAAAAAAGAAAAATATTCTTCTTGAAGAAGTTTTTTAACTTCATATAAAAAAACAAGATTTTTTCAACTATTATTGTAAATAATTTTTTATTTTCAATTATTACAAATAATAATTTTTTGATAAATATCAAAGAATATCTTTAATGAATTAATGAATGAATTTCCTATTTTATCGTCTTTATTAGACAATGATTTTTACAAATTTACTATGCAAAATGCTGTAATAAAATTATTTCCTTTAGTAAAAGCTAAATATAAATTTATAAATCGTGGAAAGCATTCTTTTCCAAAAAATTTTTCCAATTCTTTAAAAGAAAATCTTGATAAAATGGCACATCTAAAACTATCAAAAAAGGAGAGATTTTTTTTAGAAAAAAATTGTCCTTATTTGGATACTGCTTATCTTGATTTTTTAAATAAATACCAATATAATCCAAAAGAAGTTAATATATCTCAAAAAGGAAAAGATATACAAATTCATATAGAAGGTTTATGGTATAGAACTATTTTATGGGAAGTTCCTTTAATGGCTATTATATCTGAATTATATTATCAATTAACAGGAGCAAATCGTATTTCAAATAAAAAAATTATTCTTTTAACGAAAAAAAAATTAAATAAATATAAAAAATTAAATATCAAAATTGGAGAATATGGAACTAGAAGAAGATACTCATATCAAATACATAAATTAGTTTTAAAATTCTTAAAAAAAGAAGGATCTTCTTCTTTTATAGGTAGTAGTAATGTACATTTATCTCATATTCTATCAATAAAACCTATTGGAACTCATGGCCATGAATGGATTATGTTCCATGCAGCTAAATATGGATATAATATAGCAGATAAAATTGCTATGAAAAATTGGTTAAATATATATGGAAAAAATTTAGGAATAGCCTTATCTGATACATATACTACCCCAATCTTTTTTAAGAATTTTGATCAAAAATTAGCAAATATTTTTGAAGGGATTAGACATGATAGTGGAGATCCTATTTCCTTTACTGAGGAAACTATAAAACACTATAAAAAATTTAAAATAAATCCATTACAAAAAAAAATTATATTTTCCGATAATCTTAATCCATATAAAGTAGCTAACATTTCCTCTTTCTGTAAAAATAAAATAACCCCCTTCTTTTGTATAGGAACAAATTTTACTAATGATGTTGGCCCAACCTCAATGAATATCGTTATTAAAATGGTAAAAGCTATTCCAAAAAAAAAATGGATATCTGTTGTAAAACTTTCCAATGTGAAAGAAAAATCCACAGGAGATAAAAAAATGATTTTTTACGCTAAAAAAATACTTCAAATTCCATAATAATAATTTCATTTTCCATTTTATTATGACATAATGACATTTTACTTATCTTTAAATAATTAAATAACATAACAAAATGAATGAAAAAAAATTTAGTATCCTAAAAAAAATTTTTTTTTATATAGAAAGTTATGGATGTCAAATGAATATTTCTGATACTGAAATAGTTATTTCTATATTATTAAAAAATGGATTCTTTTTTACAGAAAATTTAAAAATAGCAAATATAATATTATTAAATTCTTGTTCTATAAGAAATAAAGTAGAAATAACTATAAAAAATAGATTACAAAGATTAAAATATTTAAAAAAAGAAAAACCTACATTATTTGGTATTTTAGGATGTTTATCTAACTCAATGAAAAAAAAATTTTCAAATAGTGATCTGATAGATTTTACAATTGGACCAGATTTTTATAAAAAAATACCCAGTATAATTCGTTTATCTATGGAAGGGAAAAAAACTTTTCATAATACTTTTTTAGATAAAAAAGAAACCTATTCCAATATAGATCCATTTAGAAAAAAAAATAAAATAACATCTTTTTTGAGTATAACAAGAGGATGTGATAATATGTGTACTTTTTGTATAGTTCCCTTTACAAGGGGAAGAGAAAAAAGTCGTGATCCTTATTCTATAATTAAAGAATGTGAAAATCTATATCAAAAAGGATTTAAAGAAGTAACTCTTTTAGGTCAAAATGTAGATTCTTATTTATGGTTTGGTAGTGATGGATTCAAAAAAACAATTTATAAAAAAATATACACTGAAAATAAAAAAATAATAGATTTTTCTAATCTTTTAGATTTATTAGCTGTAGAAATTCCTTTTATGAGAATTCGTTTTTCTACTTCTAATCCACATGATATGTCTCCGAAAGTAATAGAAACAATATCAAAACATTCAAATATTTGTAAACATATTCATTTACCAGTTCAATCTGGTAGCAATAAAATATTAAAATTAATGAATAGAAAGTATACTCGAGAAAAATATCTTTTTTTAATCAAAAAAATTAGGTCTATAATTCCTGAATGTTCTATATCTCACGACATTATGACTGGATTTTGTAATGAAGACGAAAAGGATCATCAACAAACGATTAGTTTAATGAATGAAGTAAAATATAATTATGGTTATATGTTCTCTTATTCTCCTAGACCTGGAACTTATTCCTATAAAAAATTGAAGGATAATGTTCCAGAATTTATAAAAAAAAAACGATTAAAAGAAATTATTGATCTTCAAAAAAATCATTCCATTTTTCAAATGAAAAAATATATAGGAAAAATTCAAGAAGTTTTAATAGAAGGAGAATCTAAAAAAAACAATCAATATTGGTATGGAAGAAATACACAAAATATTGTAATAGTTTTTCCAAAGAAAACTTATAAAATAGGAGAAACCGTTTTTATAAAAATAATAGATTGTACATCTGCTACATTAATAGGAAAGGAACAGGAAAAATAAATAAGTAAAATCCATACAACATGGAATCTATCCATAATATAAAACAAAAATTTTCCATTGTTGGAAACGATTATGCATTGCATAGAGCCTTAGAAAAGGCTATTCAAGTTGCACCAACAGATATTTCTGTATTGGTTCTTGGAGAAAGTGGAGTAGGAAAGGAATTTATTCCAAAAATTATTCATCAATTTTCCTATAGAAAACATCATTCTTATATTGCTGTAAACTGTGGTGCTATTCCAGAAGGGACTATTGATAGTGAACTATTTGGGCATGAAAAAGGTTCTTTTACAGGAGCTACAAGTATGCGAAAAGGATATTTTGAAGGTGCAAATGGAGGAACTATATTTTTAGATGAAGTTGGTGAACTTCCTTTAACTACACAAGTTCGTTTACTTCGAATTTTAGAAACAGGGGAATTTATAAAGGTAGGTTCTTCTCAAATACAAAAAACTAATATACGTATTGTTGCTGCAACTAATTTAAATATTCTAGAATCTATTCAAAAAGGAAAATTTAGAGAAGATTTGTATTATCGCCTTAATACAGTTCAAATAAATCTTCCTCCTTTACGTTTTCGTAAGAATGATATTAAATTATTATTCAAAAAATTTTCTAATGATTTTTCAGATAAATATCATATTCCTTCAGTAAAACTAACTGAAGAAGCCATAAAATATTTGGAAAAATATCCTTGGCCTGGAAATATAAGACAATTAAAAAATCTTATAGAACAAATATCTGTAATAGAAACAAAACGTGAGATTTCTTCAGAAAAATTAAAAGAATATATTCCAGAAAATATTCCTTCTTTATCCCCACATTCAAATAACGAATATTTTTTTCAAGATTTTTCTAACGAAAGAGATTTTCTATACAAAATTTTGTTTGATATGAAAAAAAGTTTAAATGATTTGAAAAATTTAACATTGAAATTAATAAAAAGTAACAATAATAATAAGTTTGTAAAAAAAAATCAAGAACTTATGGAAAAAGTATTTGGAAAAATGATTAATTCTTCCAATAGTTCTATTAAGTCTATAATGAAAAATTCAATATTTCAGTTAGAAGATTCTTCAAAATTTTTATCCAGATATGATTTTGATTATGAAGAAATAGAAGAAGATTTTTCAAAAAATGAATCTGATTCATTTTCATTACAAAAAAAAGAAATAGAATTTATTCAGAAAGCATTAAAAAAAAATAATGGAAAAAGAAAAAAAGCAGCAATAGAATTAGGTATTTCAGAAAGAACATTATATAGAAAAATTAAACAATATGGTTTGTAAAAATATTCTTATTACATTTCTTTTTTCCATTTTTTTAAGCAGTAATCATTGTTATTATATTCCTTCTTTATTGAATAAAAGAACAATAGAAATTGGAAATTTTTCAGATAATATAAATATTTCAGGAAAATCTATTTCTTTTGAGTTTAAAAAAAAATTTGAAGATTTTATTTTAAAACATACCCCTTGGAATTTTGTAAAAAGAGGGGGAGATATTCATCTGGATGGAAATTTTATAGACTATAAAATAATTAAGAGGAGAAATTCTAAATTAGAAGTTATTAAAATGACAGTAAAAATTTATTGTAAAGATAATTTAAATCCAGAAAAAAATTGGGAAAAATATTTTGATGTTATAGAATCTATTTCTAATAGAGAAAATTACCCTTTAGAAAATTCTATTATAGTAGAAAAAATTATTAATAATTTGATTTTTCAACTATACAATAAAATATTTAATAATTGGTAATTAATTATGTATTCAACTATATTTATCGGAATTTTCATCATTTTAATATGTTTTCTTCTTATTGTAATAATTTTGATACAAAATCCTAAAAAAGGAATTTTTTATCAATCTTTCATGGATAAAAATTTTAGACTTTTTGGAATCAAAAGAACAAATACTCTTTTGGAAAAAATTACTTGGATATTATCTATTTTCATATTTTTTTTGACTTTATTTTTCAATTTTTTATTAAAAAACCATTCATAAATATGTCATTTTGGCATATAAAATTATTCAAATACAAAAAATTCAAATATTTTTTGTTTGGCATGTTTTTGGCTTTGAACGAATAGTATCATTAACTTTAAAAATTATTTTAAATATGATGGAAGTAAAGATTAAACCTTTAGCAGATCGAGTTCTAGTGAAACCTGATCCTGCTGAGACAAAAACAGCTTCAGGTCTCATTATTCCTGATACTGCAAAGGAAAAACCACAGAAAGGTACTGTGATATCTGTTGGAAATGGGAAAAAAAATGAACCTATGATTCTAAAAAAAGGAGATAGAGTTTTATATGGAAAATATTCTGGAACTGAGTTAAAATGGGAAGGGAAAGAATATCTTATTATGCGAGAATCTGATGTGATAGCAGTTATATAATTATTGAAATAGTAAATAATTATGAATAATCCATAACTTGTAATTTAAAAAATATAAAAATTATGGCAAAAGATATTAAGTTTGATATTGAGGCAAGAGATAAACTAAAAAAAGGAGTCGATGCATTGGCTAATGCGGTGAAAGTTACTTTAGGTCCAAAAGGTCGTAATGTTGTATTACAAAAATCTTTTGGGGGACCACAAGTAACTAAAGATGGAGTGACTGTAGCTAAAGAAATAGAGCTAGAAGATTCAATAGAAAATTTAGGAGCTCAAATGGTTAAAGAAGTTGCTTCTAAAACCAATGATGTTGCTGGAGATGGAACGACAACAGCAACTGTATTGGCACAAGCTATCGTTAGAGAAGGGTTAAAAAATGTAGCAGCTGGAGCTAATCCTATGGATCTAAAAAGAGGAATAGATAAAGCATTAGAAGTAGTTATTTTAGATTTAAGGAGACAATCTAGAGAAGTGGGAGGAAATACAGATAAAATAAAACAAGTAGCTTCTATATCTGCCAATAATGATGAAAAAACTGGAGCATTAATAGCCGATGCTTTTGAAAAAGTAGGTAAAGAAGGAGTGATTACTGTGGAAGAAGCAAAAGGGACAGATACATCAGTAGATGTAGTAGAGGGAATGCAATTTGATAGAGGTTATCAATCTCCTTATTTTGTAACAAATACTGAGAAAATGATAACAGAATTTGATCAACCTCAAATTCTACTATCTGATAAAAAGATTGCGGCAATGAAGGATTTATTACCTATATTAGAACCTGTAGCTCAATCTGGAAAACCTTTACTCATTATTTCTGAAGAAGTAGAAGGAGAGGCCCTAGCTACTTTAGTAGTCAATAAAATACGTGGGACACTAAAAGTAGCAGCTATAAAAGCTCCTGGATTTGGAGATAGAAGAAAATCTATGTTAGAAGATATCGCTATTCTTACAGGAGGTACTGTAATTTCAGAAGAAACGGGTAGTAAATTAGAAGATGTTAAATTAAATATGCTCGGAAAAGCAGAAAGAGTTATTATTGATAAGGATAATACTACTATTATTAATGGTGGAGGGAGTAAGAAGGATATAAGAGCTCGTGTAGATCAGATAAAAGCTCAAATAGAATCTACTACATCTGATTATGATAAAGAAAAATTACAAGAACGTCTTGCTAAATTAGCTGGAGGAGTGGCTGTCCTTTATGTAGGAGCAGCATCTGAAGTAGAAATGAAAGAAAAGAAAGATCGTGTAGATGATGCTTTAAATGCTACTCGTGCAGCTGTTGAAGAAGGTATTGTAGCAGGAGGTGGAGTTGCATTAGTTCGTGCAATCAAATCATTAGAAAATATTATAGGAGATAATCCTGATCAAGATACTGGTATACAAATAGTAAGGCGTTCATTGGAAGAACCTTTACGTCAAATTGTGGCTAATGCTGGTGGAGAAGGATCTGTAGTAGTGGCTAAAGTAGCTGAAGGAAAAGGAGATTTTGGTTATGATGCTAAAATTGGAGAATATAAAAATATGATAGTTGAAGGAATTATAGATCCTACTAAAGTAGCTAGAGTTGCATTAGAAAATGCAGCATCAGTATCCGGAATGTTATTAACTACTGAATGTGTTGTTACAGAAATAAAAAAAGATGAACCAAATACTAATCCTCCAATGCCTGGAGCTGGTGGTGGTGGAATGGGTGGAATGATGTAGTAATAATAAAAATGATAAAAAAAATAGTGTCGTTAGACACTATTTTTTTTACTATAACCAATTTTTTTGTATCTTTAAAGTCTGTTCTATTACATCTCTTACACATCCTCTACCCCCCCTTCTTGGGGAAATATACTTAGATACCTCTTTTACTTCTGGAACAGCATCTATTGGAGAACAAGGTAAGGCTACAGATTTCATAATTTCAATATCTGGAATATCATCCCCCATATATAATATTTTTTTCCTAGTAATGTTTAAAAAATCACAATATTCATCCAAATATTTTTTTTTATTATCAACACCTTGATAAATATATTGAATATTAAGTTCTCTTAAACGTCTAAAAACCATTAAATCTGAACCTCTTGTAATAATACATAAATTATACCCCTTATTTTTCGCTAATTGTAGAGCAAAACCATCCTTAGCAAACATTTGACGAACCATATTCCCATCAGGAAATAAATTTAAAGTACAATTTGTTAATACCCCATCCACATCAAAAATAAAAGTATTAATATCGTTCATTATATTTCTATAATTTTCCATAACATCAAAATATTATCATTAAATCAAATTGAAAAAATCCTAAAAAATATAATAATATAATAATACTTTTGATAAATACTATTTTATATTTATTTATATATCCTCAAAATTAATATTTGTAAAATCCTTTGTTTCCGATGATTTTTTATGAACTTCTTTAACTTCTTGGTTAAATGTATGATTTTTAAAATCTTTTTGATGACGTTCTGAAATTACTTCCCTTCCTTTTTCATTTATAATGAATCGAATCATATCATCAAGTATACTCTGAAATTTAGAAAAATCCTCTTTGTATAAATAAATCTTATGTTTTTTATAAGTAATTTCTCCAGTTTCAGAAAAAATTTTTTTACTTTCAGTAATAGTCAAATAATAATCTCCTGCTCTTGTTTCCCTAGCATCAAAAAAATACGTACGACTTCCAGTTTTTAAGGTACGTGAACAAATTTCATTTCTTTCTTTAATATTTTCTTTTTCGTCCATTTCAAACAATATTATAAATCCTAATTAAGCAAATCTAAATAAAAAAAATGGTCCATCCTACTTTTCCAAAAATTATTCAACCTTTTTTTTATAAAAAAAAGAATTTTGATTCCCTACTTGAAATATTTTTCCATTTTTTAATACAATAATAAGATCAAAATCAGATATATAAGATATATCATGAGTGATAATAATAATAGTACTATTTTTAAGATCTTTTTTTATAGAAAGAATTATCAATTTTCTAGTTTTTTGATCTATAGAAGAAAAACTATCATCAAATATAAGTATTTTTGGATTTCTTATAATAGCTCTTGCAATACATATTCTCTGTTTTTGACCTCCAGATAATGTAATCCCTCTCTCTCCTACAATCGTTTCATATCCACTTTTAAAATTCAGGATTTCCTCTTCTATCATCACTTTCCTTGCTGCTTCATAGACTTTACATGAATTTTCTTTTTTAATACTTCCTAAGGCTATATTATTATAAATAGAATCTGAAAAAAGAAAAGATTCTTGAGGAACATAACCAATTTTACTTCTAAAATTAGAAAGGTTATGATTTTTTAAAGAGATATTATCTATAAGTATTTTTCCTTTATTTGGATCATACAAACGAGAAATCAATCTTCCAATAGTTGTTTTTCCAGATCCTGTCTCTCCAGTTAAAATTAAAGTTTTTCCTTTTTTAATAGTAAAAGAAACTTTATCTAGGGTATTAGATGGATTCTTTAAATCAGAATTATAAATAAAACTAACATTTTTAAATTTAATTTTTCCGATAATTTTTGTTTTTATAATATTTTTATTTAATATTTCAGGGTTTTCTTTTAAAAATTTATTTATACGTGTTTGTGATACTTTTGCTCTTTCAACTATAGAAACAACCCAACCCAAAATAATAAAAGGAAAAACTAATACATTTATATACGTAAAAAATTCTGCAAGAGTCCCTATTTCTTTTATTTCTCCTTTAAAATATTTTTTTCCTCCAAAAAAAAGAATTAACAAATGACTCGTTCCAATAAAAAAAATAATAATAGATGATAAAATAGTATCGATTTTAGCTAATTCTATATTTTTTTTCTTATATTCTAATATAATTTTTTTATGTTTCTCTTGAAAAAAAATTTCAGAGACAAATGATTTAACAACATTAATTCCAGAAAAAGTTTCTTGCATAAAAGAAGAAATAAGAGATTGATAATTTTGTACATCTTTACTTTTTTTTGTAATAAAAATACCAATATAATAAATAGAAATAAAAAGCATAGGAATAGGTAATACCACATAAAAAGCCAATATTTTATCTAATCGAAACATTTGTATAAAAACCATTAAAAATAAGATTATAAGATTGACAAAATACATAACCCCAGGTCCTATATACTGTCGTATAAAAGATACGTCTTCTGTAAGACGATTCATTAAATCTCCAGTTGAATTTTTCTTATAAAAGGATAAACTCAATTTTTGATAATGCAAAAAAATCTCATTTTTTATATCAAATTCTATCATCCTGGACGTTGTAATAATACATTGTCTCATATGATATTTAACAATTCCTCCTATAATTGGAACTAATAATATTATACCTGTATAAACAAGTATTTCTATTTTTAGATTATTAGAATAATTATAGGAATTGTATTTCGAAAAATATATAAAAATATTTTTTATTGTATTAATAGATTTTCCTATATAAGGAATGGGAAGTACAGTTAAAATATTTGATATTAAAATCAATAAAAAACCTATACATAAACGAAATTTATATTTAAAAAAATATTTTTTACTGAAAAAAAATAAACTCCCCATATAAAATATAAAAATACAAACTTTTAAGTTTGATATTTTATTTATATAATTGCAAACTATGAAAAATTAATACCATACAAAAAATGTTAATTAGGCGATACTTCAGAATAAGAAGTTTGCAATTTTTATATGCCCAACATTTATCTAAAATGAATTTTAAAAAAGTAGAAAAAAACATGCTTAAAAACATAGAAGAACTAGATGATTTGTATGTTTTTCTTCTCTACTTAATATTGAGAATTAGAGATAAAGCTATAAAAAATATAAATGAAATTTCAACTAAAAATAAAATAAGTTCTGTACATAAAATAGCATATAATTCTGTAATTAAAATATTATCCAATAATAAATACTTATTAAAGTATAAATATTCAAAAAATTATGAAAAAAAAATATGGATAAAACAGGATGAATCTATTCTTTTTTTCTTAATAAAAGAAATGAAAAAATCACAAGTTTTTAAAAACTCTATCCAAAAATTTAGTTCCTCCTTCGAGGAGGAAAAAGACTTTATTATAAAATACTACAAAAATAATATAATTCCTAATAAAAAATTAATAGATTACATCGAAGATAGATATGTCATAAATGGATCAGAAAATCTATATATAGCACATATAATGGTCTGTAAAACATTAAAATATATAAAATTGTCTACACCACAAAATTTTAAATTATACAACGTTTATAAAAATAATGAAAACAAAAAATTTATTATTGATTTATATAGAAATACAATTTTTCATAAAAATGAATTTAATAAACTAATTGAATATATATCCAAAAATTGGACTATAAAAAGAATAGCTACTATAGATTTAATTATATTACAAATGGCTATTTGTGAATTTTTATACTTTCCAAGTATTCCACCAAAAGCAACTATAAATGAATACATAGAAATTACAAAAATATTTTGTATGGAAAAAAGTAAAATTTTTATTAATGGTATTTTAGATAAAGTATTCAAATTACTATGCAAACAAAATAAAATATTTAAAGATGGAAAAGGATTAATATAATTATTTTTTATTCATTTTACTCATTTTATTTACTATATTCAAAAAAATATTCAACTTTATGTTTCCCATACTACAACAAAATCCTATAACAAGCACTATTTGGATGTTTGCATTAATATTTATTGTATTTTACTTCTTTATGATACGTCCTCAATTACGAAAACAAAAAATAGAAAAAAAATTTCAGGAAAATTTAAAAAAGGGAATTTATATAGTAACAAATTCTGGTTTACATGGTAGAATCATAGACATTTCAAATCATTTCTGTATATTAGAAACTATTACAGGAAAAATAAAATTTGAAAAAAACGCCATATCTAAAGAATTAACCCAATTACGTTATGAAAATTTTTCTAATAATAAAAAAAAAGAAATAGAATTGAAAAAAAACACTGAAAAAAAATGAGATCATTTTTGATAGGAATTACCGGAAATATGGGATCTGGAAAAAGTTCATTTACCTCTTTTTTTAAAAAAAATGGGATTCCTGTATATTCATCAGATAAAAGAGGTAAGATTTTAATGAATAAAAAAAAAATATTAAAAAATAATATTATAAAATTTTTTGGAAAAAAATCATATGAAGAAAATAAAGTCAATACAAAATTATTATCTAGAATAGTATTTAAAAATCCTACTTCCTTAAAATTATTATGTTCTATTGTTCATCCCTGGATATTCTTAGATTTTAAAAATTGGATTTTTTCAAAAAAATCTTTTTATTCTATAAAAGAATCCGCACTTTTATTTGAAAGTGGATCTTATAAGGATTGTGATTTAATTATCACTATTATTTCTCCTATAGAAAAAATGATTGAACGAATAATAAAAAGAGATCATTTAAGTGAGAGAGAAATTATGAATCGTATTAAATTTCAAATTTCTGATAGGGAAAAAATAAAAAATTCCAATATAATTATTGAAAATTCTCAAGATATTTCTTTTCTAAAAAAGAAAACAAAAGAAATCCATAATAAAATTATTCAAAAAATTTTCAAAAATGGGAAAAGGAGATAAAAAAACTAGAAAAGGAAAAATAAGAAATAAAACATATGGAAATCTTCGTAGAAATCCAAGAAATTCTAAAAAGAAGAAAAAAAAATAATCAAAATTATTCATTTTTTTTGTTAAAAATGGATAAAAAATACATCAATTGAGCTAAACTCCCTAAAGCTGAAACAACATAAGTCATTGCCGCCCATTTTAAAGAATCTTTTGCATGTTCATATTCCTGAAAGGTTACCATATTCTTATTTTTTAACCAAGTTAAAGCTCTTTTACTAGCATCAAATTCTATTGGAAGAGTAATAAAAGAAAAAAAAACAGCTATAGAAAATAAACCTATACCTAACTTAAGAATAAAAGAATTTTTTCCTTCTGAACTATAAAATATTGTAAGTCCAGCCATAATAGCTAGATTTGTAAATCTAGAGCTAAAATTCAAAATAGGAATTAATCCATTTCGTAGTTTCAATAAATTATAACCCCATTTGTGTTGTAAAACATGACCACATTCATGAGCAGCAATAGCAGCAGAAGCTGCTGAATTTTCATAATAAACTTTTTCACTTAAATTAACTGTTTTATTTAATGGATTATAATGATCTGTTAATTCTCCCTCTATAGATATAACATTTACATCATAAATCCCATTATCTGTTAACATTTTTTCTGCTATTTCTTTTCCACTCATATGATTATGTAAATATAATTCAGAATAAATCCTAAATTTATTTTTTAGAATCCTACTTACCATAATACTAAAAAAAAACGTTATTCCTACAATAAAATAATAAATCATAAAAATTATAATATAATCTTTGTTAACAAAATTATTAATTTATCAATTAAAATGAAAATATAATTTTTATAATAAATTTATATGTCAAATTTTTGATTATGAATATCCCAATAAAAAATAATCTAAAAAGAGTCGTAATAATTGGAGCTGGATTTGCCGGTTTACAAGTTGCTAAGAAATTAAGAAGAGACAAATTTCAAGTTGTACTTATTGATAAAAACAATTATCATACTTTTCAACCTTTATTATATCAAGTA
The DNA here is from genome assembly GCF_003226855.1 of Blattabacterium sp. (Cryptocercus kyebangensis). Lineage (NCBI taxonomy): Bacteria > Pseudomonadati > Bacteroidota > Flavobacteriia > Flavobacteriales > Blattabacteriaceae > Blattabacterium > Blattabacterium sp. (Cryptocercus kyebangensis). Next base: position 198,766 of record NZ_CP029820.1, on the reverse strand, counting down.
GCAACTGCAGGATTAGAACCAGATTCTATTGCACATGCTATTAGAATAATCATAAAAAAAACAAAAAACTTTTTTTTCAGACTAGCTAACGTTCATTATATTAATGCAAAGGAACAAAAAATATATACGAATGTAGGAATTTTATCTTATGATTATTTAATTGTGGCTACAGGATCTGTAACTAATTATTTTGGAAATAAAAATATAGAATTTTTTTCATTACCTATGAAATCTATTCCAGAAGCATTAAATCTAAGAAGTCTTATATTACAAGATTTTGAATATGCATTACTTACCAAAAATTATAAAGAAAGAGAAAGACTTATGACTTTTGTTATTGTTGGAGGAGGACCTACTGGAGTAGAACTAGCTGGAGCTTTAGCAGAAATGAAAAAATATATACTACCTTATGATTATCCAGATTTAAATATTCAACGTATGAATATTTATTTATTACAAGCTTCCCCTAGATTATTAGATGGAATGTCTGAAAAATCTGCAAAACAAGCTTTTAAAAATTTAAAAGAATTAGGGGTAAATATTTGGTTAGACTGTTTAGTAAAAGATTACGATGGTAAAATCGTTTTTATAGATAAAGACAAAAAAATAGAATCTGCTAATGTTATATGGGCTGCAGGAGTAAAAGGAGCTATAATTAAAGGATTTATAAAAGAAGATCTGATGAATGGACAAAGAATTCTAGTAGATAATTATCTTAAAACATTAAGATATCAAAATATTTTTGCGATCGGGGATATAGCTTGTATGATTAAAAATAAATATTATCCAAATGGTCATCCTATGACGGCACAACCTGCTATTCAACAAGGTAATTTTCTTGCTGAAAATTTTAATTATTTTTTATTGGATAAAAAAATAGGAAAACCTTTTAGATATAAAAATCTAGGGACCATGGCTACCATTGGTAGAAATAAAGCCGTATGTGATTTTCCCTATTTTAGATTAAAAGGGTTTTTAGCATGGATTATTTGGATGTTTGTTCATTTAATTGGTTTAGTTGGATTTAGAAATAGAGTAATAGCTTTAACAAATTGGATTATTCAATATTTTCATTATAATAAGAGTGTACGAATAATTATAAAACCATTTCATAGGAGAAAAAAAAATTAATTAAAAATAAATTTAGAAAGAATATTTTTTATTTTATTTTCTGTTTCTAAATATTCTTTATCCACATCACTATGTATAGTTATTCCACTTCCTGCATATAAATTGATTTCTTTTTTATCCATTCTTATTCTTGCACACCTTAGGTTAAGGTATAATTCCATATTTATTTTATTAACAGGACCAAAATATCCTGTATAAAAATTTCGATTATATTCTTCATTTTTTTGAATAAAATCCAAAGATTTTTTTTTAGGGAAACCACATATAGAAGGAGTTGGATACATATTTTTTAATATTTCGTAATAATTTGGTTTCTTAAAAAAAGTAAAACTAATGGGAGTTTCTAAATGCTGTATAACTCCTAAATTTCTAGTTTTTGTTTTACCTATAGAAAGAATTCCTGAATAATATGTTTGTAAAAAATTAGTAATATATTCTATTACAATTTTATGTTCTTCTATTTCTTTTTTTGTCCATTTATTTTTTTCTTCTAAACCGAAAATAGTACCAGCTAATGCTATGGTTATCAATTTTTTATCGTTACATTTTATTAATAATTCTGGAGAAGCTCCAATCCAAAACCCATAATCGGAATCATACCATAAACTAATGAAAGAGTTAGGACAAGAAAAAATTAATTTTTGAAAAGTTTTTTTAAAATAAAAATTATGAAATGGGATTTTTATTAATCTAGATAAAACTACTTTTTTAAAGTAGTTATTTTTTATAAATCTAATAGCCTTTTCAATCAAATTTTTATATTTATATGAATAAATTAGAGGATAGGAATTTATATCACCAAAAATAGGAGAAGAATTTATTAATTTTTGAGAGTAAAAAAAATCTTTTATATCTACAGAATAGATTTCATTAGTATAAATTTTTATAATGGTTCTATGGTTGAAACTTCCAATTAAAAAAAAATTTTCTTCTATTTTAATTTTCCTATTATTATTACTAGAATAAAGATAAATTTTGTTTTCATAAGGTTTTTTAAATAAAAAAAAACTCTCATTTTTCCAATATTTTTTTATTATTTTCTTGTATAAACTAATGATGCTTATTTCTATAAATTTCATATTTTTTTTTAGGAATTATTATATTAGTCATTTTACAAAAACTAATAATATCTTTATGTTCATTATAGATATTTATTTTTAAAAAATGAATGGTTTTCCCTTTATGAACAATCTTTGCTTTCGCAAAAAGAATTCCATTTTTAACATTCTTTATATGATTTGCAGAAATTTCTATGTTAAAAACATTTGAATTATCTTTATTCACGTTTATTACAGATAAAGCACTTCCAACACTTTCCGCTAAAGCAATTGTAGCCCCACCATGAAGAAAACCCATGGGTTGAAGTAATTTTTTATTTACTGACATTTTTGCTATTAAAGTATTTATTCCTATACGAATATATTTTATTTTCAAAGTATACATTAAAGTATTTTTTCTTAAATTATTCAATTCATTTAATAATTTTTTTTTTTCATCTTTTAAATATTTTTAAATTTCTATAATTAAGAATAAATACAATTTTTATCAAGTAGAATTGATCAATTTTTTTTCATAAAAAAATTTAATTTATACCAAAATAGTGGTATTATACATTATAAATTCAAAAAAATAAATCATGATGAAAAAAAAAGATATGTTTATTCCTCTAATAGGTAAAAAAAATAAAATTATTGGTTTTGAAAAAAAAGAAAAAATTCATATAAGAGGATTATTACACAGTGCGGTATCCGTATTTATATTTAAAAATGATACAAAAAATAATAATAAATTATTAATGTTACAAAAAAGATCTTCAGAAAAATATCATTCTTCACTACTTTGGACTAATACATGTTGTAGTCATCCTAAAAAGGATGAGTCTATTTTAACAGCAGCACATAGATGTTTAATAGAAGAAATGGGGTTTGATTGTTTTTTAGAAAAAAGATTTTGTTTCACTTACCATGAATTATTAAATAATGGATTAATAGAAAATGAATTAGACCATGTTTTTGTAGGATATTATTCTCATCCACCCGTAATTAATTCTAGAGAAGTAGATAAATGGAAATGGATTACACTAAAAGAATTGATCAAAGATATTCATTTTTATCCCAATTCTTACACTATATGGTTTAAAATTATTATTAATAAATATTTAAACAAATTAAATTTCGAATAAATAATTATATTATGAAAGCAACTATAAGTAGAAAAGGACATTTTAGTGCAGCACATAGGCTTTATAATGTTCATTGGGATCATAATAAAAATATTGAAGAATTTGGAAAATGTGCATATGTCAATTATCATGGACATAATTATAAATATATTGTTAGTATTACAGGAGAAATAAATCCAAAAACTGGATTTGTTTTTAGTATACAAAAATTAAAAAATCTTATTCGTGAAGAAATAGATGTTCTTTTTGATCATAAAAATATTAATGTAGATATTGAAAAATTTTATGATGTTAATCCTACAACGGAAAATATTGTTGTTTTTCTTTGGAATCAAATAAAAAAAAAAATATCTTCTAATTTAGATTTAAAAATAACTTTGTACGAAACTGAAAACAATTTTGCAGAATATGATGGATCTTAATGTATTAAAAAAAACTATATTATATAATAATCATATAAAATTAGGAGCTAAAATGATTCCTTATTCTGGATTCTCCATGCCTCTTCAGTATATTTCTTCATTAATAGAACATATGGCAGTAAGAGAATCCGCAGGGATATTTGATGTTAGTCATATGGGAAAATTTATTTTAAAAGGAAAAGATTCCCATAATTTTCTTCAATATCTAACAATAAATAATCTATCTAATATAAAATCTGGACAAGCTCAATATACTTGTTTCGTTAATTCTTTAGGAGGTATTATCGATGATTTAGTTATTTATAAAATTTCAGAAAAAAAATTTTTACTCATAGTTAATGCAATAAATATTGATAAAAATAAAAAATGGATAAATGATCATATAAAGGATAAAAATTTAAAATTTTCAGATATATCTCAAAAATATTCTTTTTTATCTATACAAGGACCAAAATCTATATCCTATATTCAAAAATTAACGAATATTTCGTTATCTAAAATTCCTTTTTATCATTTTGAAATAGGAAAATTTTCGGATATAGATAAAATTTTGATATCCAGTACAGGATATACTGGATCTAAAGGAGTAGAAATTTTTATTCATAATAAATATGCAGAATATATATGGAATAATATCCTAAAGATAGGTGCTCCATCATCTAAAATAATGCCTTGTGGAATAGCAAGTAGAAATTCATTGAGAATGGAAATGGGTTACCGTTTATATGGTCAGGATATTTCTGAAGAAATTACTCCTATAGAAGCTGGATTATGTTGGATTACAAAATTTAATAAAAAATTTATAGCAAAAGACATACTGCAAAAACAAAAAACAGAAGGTCCATACAAAAAATTTTTTTCTTTTGTTATAGAAGAAAAAGGCAAAATACCTAGACAAGGATATTTATTGAAAAATAAAGAAAATTCTATTATTGGAAAAGTAACTTCTGGTTGTTTTTCTCCAGTTTTAAAAAAAGGAATAGGATTAGGTTTTATTACAGAAAAAAAATTAGATAAAAAATCTGTTTTTATTTCAATAAGAGAAAAAAAAATTCCTATTAATATTGTAAAATGCCCATTTATAAAAATTTAGAATATTTTTTTCTTTATTTATAAACAATTTATTATTCAAATAATAAAAAAATATAAAACATATTTACAGCATTTTAAGAAAAATCTTTTATTAGCGATCCCGGTATCTTTTACACAATTAGGAGTTATAAGCGTTGGAATATCTGATAATATAATGGTTGGTCTTTTAGGTAAAAAAGCTTTGGCTTCAGTTTCATTAGCTAACTCTGTATTTCTTGTACTCGTTATTTTTGGATTTGGAATATCTACGGCTATATCTCCTTTAATAGCATCAGTAGATGCAAAAAATGAGTATAAAAAAGGAGCTGTTATTTTCTATCATGGATTGATTCTCAATTTTTTTTTATCAATACTCATGTATATTTTTATACATATTTTCTTCTATATTCTTCCATATTTAGGACAACCTAAAGAAATTTTAAATGATGCAATATCGTTCTTAAGAATTACAGCTTTTTCTTTGATCCCATGGATGATTTTCGAAGTTTTTAGAAAATTTTCAGAAGGATTATCTTTAGTTTTTCCAAGTCTAATCATTACTTGGATCTCTGCTTTTATTAATATTTTTCTTAATTATTCGTTCATTAATGGATTCTACGGAATACCAAGATTAGGAATTTCTGGAGTAGCTTATGCTACTTTAATTTCCAGAATTACCATGTTAATAGGTATTTATTTTTTATTATATAAATACAAAAAAGTTCGTAATTATTATAATCATTTTAAATATTTTTTTTTTAAAAAAAAATATTTGAAAAAAATTCTAAAAATAGGTATTCCTTCCGGATTGCATATGTTATTTGAAATGAGTGCTTTTTCTATCTCTTCTTTTATATCCGGAAAATGTGGAATAAAAGAATTAGCTGCACATCAAATAGTACTTAATCTTGTCTCCTCTACTTTTCTTCTTAGTACAGGATTTTCTGTATCAGCAACAATTAGAATAGGAAATCAGTTAGCATTAAAAAATTATTCTGAATTAAGAAAAGTAGGATGGTCGGTTATAATTATGGGAATAATATTTATGTTAATATGTAGTCTTATATTTTTCTTTTTTCGAAGTTATATTCCTTATTTATATATAAAAAACGATTATGAAGTAGTTTATATAGCAGAAAAAATGATTATAATTGCTAGTATTTTTCAAATATCTGATGGAATACAAGGAATAATCATTGGAGCATTAAGAGGAATACAAGATGTTAATGTTCCTATGTGTATAAGTTTTTTTTCTTATTGGATTATCGCATTACCTATAGCATGGTTATTTTCCATATATTTTAAAATGGGTGGAAAAGGTGTATGGATTGGATTATGCATAGGGATTACTTTATCATCTATGCTTTTGATAATAAGATATGAAACTATAACTAAAAGACTTATAAAAGAAAAAGGAAAATATAAAACTTCTAATCTTCTTTTGAAGAATAAATTTATTAAGTAATCATTAACGATTAAATATCTATATTTGTGATATAAAAAATAATAATAATGTCTTTATTTTTATTAATTTATTTCGTTTATGAAAACCTTTAAAGAATACAATTTTTTAAACGATAAAATTATTCAAGCTATAGAAGCTATTGGATTTAAATCTCCTACTCCTATACAAAAAAAAGTAATTCCATTTTTATTAGAATCAGAAAAAGATATAATAGCATTAGCTCAAACAGGTACTGGAAAAACAGCGGCTTTTGGATTACCTATTATACAAAAAATAAATTTAGAAATTCGTAACCCACAAGCATTAATACTATGCCCTACAAGAGAGCTTTGTATTCAAATTACACGTGATCTCTTTCGTTTTTCAAAATATATTTCACTAATAAAAATTATTTCATTATATGGTGGAGTGAGCATAGATAATCAAATAAAATCTCTTAAAAAAAGCAATCATATAATTGTAGGAACACCAGGTAGAATTATTGATTTAATTCGAAGAAATAAATTGTATTTATCTAATATTAAATATTTAGTACTCGATGAAGCGGATGAAATGCTAAATATGGGATTTAAAGAAGAATTAGATTCCATTATTTCAAAATTACCAAAAAAAAGACAAAGTCTCCTATTTTCAGCGACAATGTCTAAATATATGAATGTTATAGCACATTCTTATTTAATAGAACCTAAAGAAATTATTACAGGAAAACGAAATATTTCTTCTGATGATGTAAAACATATTTACTACATAGTAAGTAATTCAAATAAATATTTAGCATTAAAACGTATCGTAGATATTCATCCAGAAATTTATGGAATTATATTTTGTAGAACTAGAAAAGAGACTAAAGAAATAGCAGAATCCTTAATACAAGATGGTTATAATGCAGATTCTATTTATGGAGATTTATCACAAGCACAACGTGAGTCTGTTATGAATAGATTCAGAAAAAAAAATTTACAATTGCTTGTAGCAACAGATGTTGCTGCTAGAGGAATAGATGTAAATGATATTACTCATGTTATAAACTATAATCTCCCTGATGAAAGTGAAATTTATGTTCACAGAAGTGGTCGAACGGGTAGAGCTGGAAATACAGGTATTTCTGTTTGTATTATTCATTCTAAAGAGACTAAAAATTTACGAGAATTTGAAAAAAAGATTGAAAAAACTTTTGAACGAACTATGATTCCTTCTGGAAAAGAAATATGCGAGAAACAACTAATCTATTTTATAGAAAAGGTAAAAAATGTAATAGTTGATGAACAATCAATGATTCCATTTTTTCCGGAAATACAAAAAAAATTAGAATCATTCGATAAAGAAGAATTAATCAAACGTTTTTCTTGGATAGAATTTAATCGTTTTATTTCTTCTTATAAAAATTCTAAAGACATTAATATTATTCCTTCCTCTAAATCTAATTCTTCCTTTTTCTATACAAAAAAATTCAAGAAAGGATCTTTTTTTAAATCCAAAAAATTCAAAAAAGAATCTTTTTCTAAACTTTTTTTAAATATAGGATCCAAAGATAATTTAACAAAATTAAGATTAATTAACTTAATTAATCAAGTAGTTAATAATAATTCACGTGTTAATATTGGCCATATAGAAATTTTATCAAATTTTTCCTTATTTGAGGTAGAAAAACGTTATCAAAATAAAATTCTAACAGGAATGAGTAGAATAAATCATTTTGGAAGACCTCTTTCTATAGAAATAAAAAAATAAAGTTTTTTAAATGATTAAATTAATTTATGGCGGGTAATATTTTTGGAAATTTATTTCGAATTACTACTTTTGGAGAAAGTCATGGAAATTCTTTAGGAGGAATTATTGATGGATGTCCAGCAGGATTAAAATTGAATTTTGAAGATATACAAAAAGAATTAAATCGTAGAAGACCTGGTCAATCATCTATTGTTACTCAAAGAAATGAACCTGATCAAGTAAATTTTCTTTCGGGTATTTTAGATGGAATAACTACAGGAACACCTATTGGTTTTATAATTTATAATAAAGATCATAAATCTGAGGATTATAAACATATAAAAAATCTATATCGACCTTCTCATTCAGATTTTACATATGAAAAAAAGTATGGAATAAGAGATTATAGAGGAGGTGGTAGATCTTCAGCTCGTGAAACAATATGCAGAGTGGTTGCTGGATCTATTGCCAAACAATTAATAAAAGATATTCATATTATATCTTATGTTTCTTCTGTAGGAAATATTGCAATAAATAAATCTTATCAAGATCTTGATTTATCTGAAAAAAATATAGAAAAATCACCTATAAGATGTCCAGATCCATATACTGAAAAAAAAATGTTATCATTAATTCATAAAATCCAAAAAATTGGAGATACTATAGGAGGAACTATAACTTGTGTTATAAAGAATATTCCATTGGGAATTGGGGAACCTATTTTTGATAAATTACATGCTGAATTAGCAAAGGCAATGCTTTCAATTAATGCTGTAAAAGGGTTTGAATATGGTAGTGGTTTTTTTGGTACTCAATTAACTGGATCTCAACATAACGACTTATTTAATGTTGATGGGACTACTAAAACTAATTTATCTGGTGGAATTCAAGGTGGAATATCAAATGGAATGGATATTTATTTTAAAATAGCCTTTAAACCTGTAGCAACAATTATGAAAAAACAAAAAACTATAGATAAATATGGAAATTTTTCAATTATAGAAGGGGAAGGAAGACATGATCCTTGTGTTCTACCTCGTGCAATTCCTATTGTAGAATCCATGACTGCCTTAGTTATAGTAGATTACTGGATGTTTAAAAAATTATCTAAATATTCTGAATTCAAAAATTGAAAAAAAATTTCCTCATTTTTATTTTAGGTCCAACAAGTGTGGGAAAAACATCTGTTTCCATTTTTTTAGCAAAAAAATTGAAAACGGAAATTTTATCTTGTGATTCTAGACAATTTTATAAAGAACTAAAAATAGGTTCTTCTATTCCAACTATAGAAGAACTTCAATTGGTCCCTCATCATTTCATAGGACATTTGACTATTCATCAAATTTATAATGCAAAATATTTTGAGAGAGAATCTCTAGAAAAAATAAAAAAACTATTTCATAAATATTCTATTTTAATCATGGTAGGAGGATCCGGATTATATGAAAAAGCGGTAACAGATGGATTATCTGATATTCCAGATATTGATTTAAACATTAGAAACAATTTAATTTTTAACTTTAAAAAAAAAGGGATCCTTTTTTTACAAAAAAAAGTTCAAAAATATGGAAAAGTCCCAAATTATTTGGATATTAATAATCCAAGACGTTTAATACGATATTTAGAAATATTTCAAACTACAGGGCAACCTCCTACTTTTTTTTTTAAAAAAAAGTATTTAAAAAATTTTACGATTTTAAAAATCGGATTAATTTTATCAAAAGATGAAATTAATTTTCGAATAAATAACAGAGTAGAAAAAATGATCCAAAATGGATTATTAGAAGAAGCAAAAAAATATTATCCTTACAGACATCTAAATAGCCTAAATACTATAGGATATAAAGAAATTTTTAATTTTTTTTCTAAAAAAAAATATTCTATTCAAGAAATTTCAAAGGAAATAAAAAAAAATACCAGAAAATATGCGAAAAGACAATTAACATGGTATAGAAAAGACTCTTCCATCACATGGTTTAACCCAAAAGAAAAAGATAAAATATTCTCTTTTATTTTAAATAAGGTGGGCAATACTGGATTTGAACCAGTGACCCCCTGCTTGTAAAACAGATGCTCTAAACCAAACTGAGCTAATTGCCCCTTTATATTATTTTTCCAAATGTAAGGAAAAATTTACAATTAAAGCTTCAGAAACAATAAAAGTACTTCCACTTATTAAAATCAAATCTTTTTCTTTTGCTTTATATTTAGCGTATAAATAAGCCTTTTTTACAGAAGTAAAAAAATCGATTTTTCTATAGTTTTTAAAATTTTTTTTTACCAATTTTTTTAAATTATAAATAGGAAATTTTCTTTCTATATTTGGTTGACAAAAATAATAAAAAGCTTCATTAGGAAAATATTTTAATAACTTTTCTACTTTTTTTTCTTTTACAAAACCTAATATCAAATGTAAATTCTCGTATAATTCTTTTTTCAATTGTTTTTTTATCATAAATAATCCATCTTCATTATGAGCTATATCACAAATAATTTTTGGTTTATACTGTAAAATATGCCAACGACCTCTAAAATTAGTATTTTTAACGACATTTTTTAATCCATTTTTTATAGATTTATTCGAAATAATAATATTTTTTCTTTTATTCAAAATATCTATAGTTTTTAATACAATAATTTTATTTAAATTTTGATAATTTGCTTCAAATGGAATTTTATATTTAGAATAATCTTTTATATTTTCTGAAAAATATATAGGAGAATTTTTTTTAAATGACTCTTTCAAAAAAAGAAATCGTATATCATTGGATATTTTATTTCCAATTACAACTGATTTATTTTTTTTTATAATACCTGCTTTTTCTAAAGAAATTTTCAATCTATTTTCTCCAAGAAATTCTGTATGATCTTCACTAATATTAGTAATAATGGATATTTCAGGATATATGATATTAGTAGAATCTAAACGCCCCCCCATTCCTACTTCAATTATAGCTATATAAACTTTTTTTTCTTTAAAATATTGAAAAGCCAAAGCGGTATTCATTTCAAAAAAAGACATTTGTTCTTTTTCAATGATTTTTTTATTTTCTTTAATAAAATCTATAATAAAATCTTTCTCTATAAGAAATCCATTATAGCTTATTCTCTCTCTAAAATCTATTAAATGAGGTGAAGTGAACAATCCTATATTATATCTTTCTTCTTGTAAGATAGAAGATAACATATGTACTGTAGATCCTTTTCCATTTGTCCCTCCTACATGAATACTTTTAAAATAATTCTGGGGATTTCCTAAATAAGAACAAAAAGTTTTGATTCTTTGTAAACCTGGTTTATATGATTTTAATCCAATATTTTGATAACTTGGAAGACGATTAAAAATCCATTGAATAGTTTCAGAGTAATTCACTAGTATAGAATTTTATTGATATAACAAAAATATATTTTTTAGAAAAAAAATCATTAAATTTATTGGGTATTTAATTATTTCTGATAATAAAATCACATTTACACTTTATTGAAAAAATAATAGAAGAAGATATAAAAAATGGATTTTCTTCTGAAAAGATAAGATTTAGATTTCCACCGGAACCAAATGGTTATCTTCATATAGGACATGTTAAAGCTATTTACCTAAATTTTGAATTAGGAAAAAAGTACAATGCTCCAGTAAATTTGAGATTTGATGATACAAATCCTATTGGAGAAAAAATAAAATTTACAGATTCTATAAAAAAAGACATAAAATTTTTAGGTTTTAAATGGGATCAAGAATACTATGCTTCAGACTATTTTCAACAACTTTACGAATGGGCTATAGAACTTGTTAAAAATAATAAAGCTTATGTAGATAATCTACCTAAAGCAATTATTCAGTTTCAAAGAAAAAATCCTTTTGAATCTGGAATAAACAGCAATTATAGAAATAGATCTATAAATGAAAATCTATATTTATTTGAAAAAATGAAAAAAGGATTTTTTGAGGAAGGGACATGTGTATTAAGAGCAAAAATAGATATGAGTTCCTCAAATATGAATATGAGAGATCCAATTATGTATAGAATTTTGAAAAAAAAACATCATCGTACCAAACATAAATGGTGTATTTATCCTACTTATGATTGGACACATGGTCTATGTGATTATATTGAACAAATATCACATTCTTTATGTACATTGGAATTTGAAAACAGACGTCCTTTATACAATTGGTATCTGGATCAAGTTTGTGAAAAAAATAAAATAAGACCTAAACAAATAGAATTTTCAAGATTAAATTTAAGCTATTCTATAACTAGTAAAAGAAAAATACAATATTTAATAAATAAAAAAATAATACAATCTTGGGAAGATCCTCGTATTTTTACAATATCTGGATTACGTCATAGAGGTTATACCTCTATAGGTATAAAAAATTTTATTCAAGAGATAGGAATTTCAAAAAGAAATAATATTATTGATACATCTCTTTTAGAATTTAAAATTAGGGAACATTTGAACAAAATATCTCCTAGAGTAATGGTTGTATTAGATCCAATTAAATTAATTATTGATAATTATTCTTCAAATAAAATAGAATGGGTAGATTCAGAAAATAATCCAGAAAATCCAAGATTTGGACATAGAAAAATTCCTTTTTCAAAATATTTATATATTGAAAAAAATGATTTTTTAGAAAAAAAAAGAAAAGAATTTTTCAGACTTTCAATTGGATGTGAAGTAAGACTGAAAAATGCTTACATTATTCAAGCGAATTCTATTATAAAAGATTCTAATGGAAAAATAATAGAAGTACACTGTACTTATGATCCTAAAAGCAAATCTGGAAAAAAAGAAAATATTAAAAAAAAAGGAAAAATAAAAAGTACTCTACATTGGGTTTCTATAAAACATTCTATTCCCATAAATATATATATATATAATTCTCTTTTTTTAATAGAAAAAACAGATAAAAATTTAAACCAATATATAAATCCTAAATCAATAGAAAAAATTATAGGTTATGCAGAACCATCTATTCACAAAGCTAAAAAGGGAGATCATTTTCAATTCCAAAGAATTGGATATTTTTATGTAGGGACAACGAAAAAATACAATAAAAAATTAATTTTTCATAAAACAGTTTCCATGAAAGATCAATGGAAAAAAATAAATGATAAGAATAAAAAAATTGAATTATAAAATTTCTGATAAAGTATTTTCATATTCTTTTAATCCAGTTCCTGCAGGTATTTTATGACCTACAATAACATTTTCTTTTAATCCATATAAATTATCTGTTTTGCTACTTATAGCTGCTTCACTCAAAACTTTTGTAGTTTCCTGAAAAGAAGCTGCAGATATAAAGGATTTAGTTTGTAAAGCTGATCTAGTAATTCCTTGTAATATAGGTCTTCCAGTAGCTGGAATTGCATTTCTAGTTTTTATCAATTTCTTTTTTTTATATTTTAAAACTGCATTCTCATTTCTAAAATCTCTATAACTAATTATATCTCCAGATTTAAAATTTTCAGAATCTCCAGAAGATTCAACAACTCTCATTTGAGAAATTCTATCATTCTCTTCTATAAAATCATCTTTATACTCAATATTACCTTCTAAAAATCTAGTATCTCCTATATCTATAACTTCTACCTTTCGCATCATTTGCAAAACAATAATTTCAAAATGTTTATCATTAATTTTTACACCTTGTAATCTATAAACTTCCTGGATTTCTCTAACTAAATATTCTTGAACTGCTCTAGGTCCTCTTATATTTAAGATATCATTAGGTGTTACAGCACCATCCGATAAAGCCATTCCCGCTTTTACATAATCATTTTCTTGAACGAGAATCTGATTAGAAAGTTTTACGAGATATTTTTTTATATCTCCTGTTTTAGATTCAACAATAATTTCTCTGTTTCCTCTTTTTATTTTTCCATGGATGACTATTCCATCCATTTCTGATACTACAGCTGGATTAGAAGGATTACGAGCCTCAAACAATTCTGATAAACGAGGTAACCCTCCTGTAATATCACCAGATTTAGCAGTTCTTCTAGGAACTTTAACCAAAATTTTTCCTATTTCTATTTTTTCTTCATCTTCTACCATTAAATGAGCACCTACTGGTAAATTATAAACTTTCAATTCTTGGTTATTATTATCAACAATTTTTAATGTTGGTATTAAATTTTTATTTCTTACTTCTGTAATAACTTTTTCTTGAAATCCAGTTTGTTCATCTATCTCTACTTGAAAAGACAATCCCTGTTCTAAATGTTGATAAGATATTTTTCCAGTATATTCTGAAACAATAACTGCATTATACAAATCCCATTTACATATTTTATCTCCTTCTTTTAATCTATCACCATGTTTAACATATAAAGTAGCTCCATAAGGAATATTATGAATCATTAAAATAGAGGATTTATTTTTATTAAAAAGTTTCATTTCTGTAGAACGAGAAACAACTATTCTTATTTTTTTTTCATAATCATTTTTTGTTTCTACAATTTTTAAATCTTCAAATTCTATAATTCCATCATATTTTGCTATTATTTGCGAAGATTCAGCAATATTTCCAGCCGTTCCTCCAACATGAAAAGTTCGAAGAGTTAATTGCGTTCCAGGCTCTCCAATAGATTGAGCAGCAATAACTCCTACCGCATCCCCCTTTTGAACTATTTTTCCTGTAGATAAATTTCTACCATAACATTTAGAACAAATTCCCATTTTAGATTCACAAGTAAGTGGAGAACGAACTTTTACAAATTCAATTCCAGCTTTTTCAATTAAATACGAAATTTTTTCATTAATCATTTCTCCAGAAGAAACTATTAGTTTATTTTTTTTAGGATGATAAATATCATTTAAAGATATTCTTCCCAAAATTCTATTAAATAACGTATCCACTATTTCTTCATTCTTTTTTAAAGAAGATATTTTTAAACCACGCAAGGTTTTACAATCCTCCATTTTTATAATAACATCCTGTGCCGCATCAACTAAACGTCGTGTAAGATATCCAGCATCTGCCGTTTTTAAAGCAGTATCTGCTAATCCTTTACGAGCTCCATGAGTTGATATAAAATATTCTAAAATAGAAAGCCCTTCTCTAAAGTTTGATAAAATTGGATTTTCAATAATTTCTCCACCAGAAGATCCAGCTTTTTGAGGTTTAGCCATTAAACCTCGCATACCAGAAAGTTGACGAATCTGTTCCTTAGATCCTCTAGCACCAGAATCTAACATCATATAAACAGGATTAAATCCCTTTCTATCCTCACGCATACGTTTCATTACTTTTTCTGTAAGCATTGCATTTGTATTAGTCCAAATATCAATAACTTGATTATAACGTTCGTTATTTGTGATTAATCCCATATTATAATTCATTTTTACATTATCAACCTGCTTAATAGCATCATCTACCATATTATTTTTATCTTTCGGAATAATAATATCTCCTAATCCAAAAGAAAGACCTCCTTTAAATGCATTATAAAAACCTAATTCTTTAATATCATCTAAAAATTTAGCAGTAGTAGGGACATCTGTAAAATGTAAAATTTTTCCAATAATTTCTCTTAAAGATTTTTTCGTAAGGGATTCATTAATAAATCCTACTTTTTTAGGAACCACTTGATTAAATAAAACTCGACCTACAGTAGTTTCTATTAACTGATTATACAGAAAATTATCATCTTTTAGAAGATTAACTTTTACCTTAATAAGGGTATGCAATTTCACTATATTATGATAGTAGGCTATTTCTACCTCTTCCGGAGAATAAAAGATAAAAACCTTTTTTTTTATTTTTTTATTTTTTGATGAATATAAAGGTTTAGTCATATAATATAACCCTAATACCATATCTTGAGATGGAACAGTAATAGGAGATCCATTAGCAGGATTTAAAATATTTTGAGATGCTAACATAAGAAGTTTAGCTTCTAAAATTGCTCCAGGAGATAAAGGTAAATGTACGGCCATCTGATCTCCATCAAAATCTGCATTAAAAGCAGCACAAACTAAAGGATGTAATTGTATCGCTTTCCCCTCTATTAATTTAGGTTGAAATGCTTGAATACCTAATCTATGTAAAGTCGGTGCTCTGTTTAACAGGACAGGATGTCCTCTTAATACATTCTCCAAAATATCCCATATCATTGGAACTCTTTTATCAATAATTTTTTTAGAAGATTTTACAGTTTTTACTACCCCTCTTTCAATCAATTTTCGTATAATAAAAGGTTTATATAACTCGGCTGCCATATCTTTAGGTAATCCACATTCATGTAATTTTAAATGAGGTCCTACTACAATAACTGAACGTGCAGAATAATCTACTCTTTTTCCAAGAAGATTTTGTCTAAACCTACCTTGTTTCCCTTTTAAAGAATCGGACAATGATTTCAAAGGACGATTACCTTCAGATTTTACTGCAGAAACTTTTCTTGAATTATCAAAAAGAGAATCTACAGCTTCTTGAAGCATCCTCTTTTCATTTCTTAAAATAACTTCGGGAGCTTTAATTTCCATAAGTCTTTTCAAACGATTATTTCTTATAAGTACACGACGATATAAATCAGTCATATCAGAAGCTGCATAACGCCCTCCATCTAAAGGGACTAAAGGTCGTAATTCAGGTGGAATAACAGATAAAACATGAATAATCATCCAAGAAACATTACCTCCATTTTTTTTACCTTCTCTAAAAGATTCCACTACTTGTAACCGTTTCAAGGCTTCAGTTCTTCTTTGTTTAGAAGTTTCGTTGTGAGCTTGATTTCTTAATTCAAGAGATAAAAGATCTAAGTCTAAACGATTTAAAAGATCTCCTATACATTCTGCCCCCATTTTAGCTATAAATTTATTAAGATCCGTATCTTCTAACAACTGATTTCCTTTTGGGAGTTTATATAAAACATATAAATATTCTTCTTCGGTAAGAAAATCTCCTTTTTGAAAAGTTGATCCATCTGGACGATTAGATAATCCTCCTTGTATTACTACATACCGTTCATAATAAATGATCATTTCAAGTTTCTTAGATGGTAATCCCAATAAATATCCTATTTTATTAGGAGAAGTACGAAAACACCAAATATGAACAACTGGAACAACAAGGCTAATATGACCCATTCGTTCTCTCCTAACTTTTTTTTCAGTAACTTCTACTCCACATCTATCACAAACAATTCCTTTATAACGTATTCTTTTATATTTTCCACAAGCACACTCATAATCTTTTACTGGACCAAAAATACGTTCACAAAAAAGGCCATCTCTCTCTGGTTTATGAGTCCTATAATTAATTGTTTCTGGTTTTAAAACTTCTCCATGAGATTCTTTTAATATAGTTTCTGGAGAAGCTAATCTAATTGTAATTTTATTGAATCTGCTATTTTTTTTTCTATTCATTTTTTAATGTATCATATAGATATATATCTAGAAATATAAGTAAAGGACAATAAAAAAAATTATCACTCTTCTAAATTAATATCCAAACCTAATCCTTTTAGCTCAAAACACAAAACATTAAAAGATTCTGGATTATTTGGCTCTGGAATAGGATCTCCTTTAACTATAGATTCATAAGTTTTAGCTCTTCCTATTACATCATCTGATTTAACAGTT
Organism: Blattabacterium sp. (Cryptocercus kyebangensis); assembly: GCF_003226855.1. Taxonomy (NCBI): domain Bacteria; kingdom Pseudomonadati; phylum Bacteroidota; class Flavobacteriia; order Flavobacteriales; family Blattabacteriaceae; genus Blattabacterium; species Blattabacterium sp. (Cryptocercus kyebangensis). Next base: position 181,191 of record NZ_CP029820.1, on the reverse strand, counting down.
AATATTTCACGTAAAATGTTGGAGGCACCAAATGCTTCTAATGCCCAAACTTCCATTTCTCCAAAACGTTGACCTCCAAACTGTGCTTTTCCACCTAAAGGTTGTTGAGTAATAAGAGAATAAGGTCCTATCGAACGAGCATGCATTTTATCATCTACCATGTGACCTAATTTCAACATATATATAACACCAACTGTAGCAGGTTGATCAAACCTTTCTCCCGTCCCTCCATCAAATAAATAAGTAGTTCCAAAATTTGGAAGGCCCGCTTTTTTTGTATACTCTAATATTTTTTCTATAGTAGCTCCATCAAATATAGGGGTAGAAAATTTAATACCTAATTTATATCCTGCCCAACCTAATACCGTTTCATATATTTGTCCAATATTCATTCTAGAAGGGACTCCTAATGGATTTAAAACAATATCTACCGGACTACCATCTTCTAAAAATGGCATATCTTCTTCACGAAGGATACGTGCTACAACTCCTTTATTTCCATGTCTACCTGCCATTTTATCTCCTACTTTTAATTTTCTTTTTTTTGCAATATAAACTTTAGCCATTTTAATAATTCCAGAAGGTAATTCATCTCCAACAGTAATAGAAAATTTTTTATGTTTCAAAACACTATTCAAATCGTTAAATGATATTTTATAATTATGCAATATTTCTGATATAAGATTGTTAATCTCTACATCAGAAGTCCAATTATATGGAGATATATTTATATAATCAGATATACTATTTAATAGTTTTAGGCTAAACTTAGTTCCTTTTTCTATAAATTCCTGTTTTTTTTCATTAAAAACAATTTTTTGAGAAATTTTCCCATGTAAAATAGTATATAATTTTTTTAAAAACTTATTTTTTAAATCCAAAAATTTTTTATCGTATTCTTTTTCTATACGTTCTATTTGTATTTTATCCTGAGTTCTAGATTTTTTATCTTTTATACTTCTAGTAAATAGTTTTGTATCAATTACAATACCAAATAAAGAAGGCTCGGCTCTTAAAGAAGCATCTTTTACATTTCCTGCTTTATCTCCAAAGATAGCTCTTAATAATTTTTCTTCTGGAGTTGGATCAGATTCTCCTTTTGGAGTTATTTTTCCAATAAGAATATCTCCAGGTTTAACCTCCGCTCCAACACGTATAATTCCATTTTCATCCAGATCTTTAGTAGCTTCTTCACTAACATTAGGAATGTCATTTGTTAATTCTTCCATTCCTAATTTTGTGTCCCGTACATCTAAAGAATATTCATCTATGTGTATTGATGTAAACCAATCCTCACTCACTACTTTTTCTGAAATTAGAACAGCATCTTCAAAATTATAACCATTACAAGGAATGAAAGCCGCTCTCAAATTTCTTCCCAAAGCTAACTCTCCGTTTTCAGTAGCATATCCTTCACAAAGAATTTGCCCTTTTACTATTCTCATTCCTTTTTTAACAATAGGTTTTAAAGTAATACATGTATTTTGATTTGTTTTTCTAAATTTTATCAAATCATAAACTTTAATTTCAGAATCGAAGCTTACCAATTCTTCTCTATCCGTTTTATCATAACGAATAATTATTTTTTTTGCATCAATATATTCTACTATTCCATTTTTTTCTGCATTAATCAAAATTCGAGAATCTATTGCTACTTGTTTTTCTAATCCAGTTCCAACAATAGGGGATTCAGGTTTTAACAATGGAACGGCTTGACGCATCATATTAGATCCCATAAGAGCTCTATTAGCATCATCATGTTCCAAAAAAGGAATTAAAGAAGCTGAAATAGAGGCTATTTGATTAGGGGCTACATCTAGATAATCTACTTGTTTCGATTTTACTATTGGAAAATCTCCATCTTCACGAGCAATAATTCTATCAGATATAAAATTTCCATATTTATCTATAGCATTAGCTTGTGCAATAATTTTACCTTCTTCTTCTTCTGCACTTAAATATTTTATCTTAGATTTTAAATTTACTTTTCCTTTATTAGTAGATCTATAAGGAGTTTCTACAAATCCCATATTATTGATCTTTGCGAAAACAGAAAGAGAAGAAATTAAACCAATATTAGGTCCTTCTGGAGTTTCAATAGGACATAATCTTCCATAATGGGAATAATTAACATCTCTAACCTCAAATCCTGCTCTTTCTCTAGATAATCCACCAGGACCTAAAGCAGATAATCTTCTTTTATGAGTTATTTCAGATAATGGATTTGTTTGATCCATAAATTGGGATAATTGATTAGTTCCAAAAAAAACGTTTATAACGGAAGACAATGTTTTAGAATTGATCAAATCTATCGGCATGAAAACTTCATTATCTCGAACATTCATTCTTTCTCTAATAGTTCTAGACATTCTAGATAAACCAATACTAAACTGAGTATAAAGTTGTTCTCCTACAGTTCTTACACGTCTATTGGATAGATGATCTATATCATCTACTTCTCTTTTAGAGTTGAACAAAGCATTCAAATGTTCAACTATGGCAATAATATCTTCCTTAGTCAAAACTAAATAATTGGGATCTAGATTTAACCCAAGACGTTTATTTAAACGATATCTTCCTACAGGGCCTAAACTGTATCTAGCATCTGAAAAAAAAAGCTTATCTATAACTCCTCTAGCTGTTTCTTCATCAGGCGGTTCTGTATTTCTAAGTTGCCTATATATATATTCTACTGCTTCTTTTTCAGAATTAGTAGGATCTTTTTGCAAAGTATTGTAAATAATAGAATAATCTTTCTTTTTTCCTCCTTCTTTATGCAATAAAATTGTTTTTATTTCGTTTTGAAGGATTAGATCTATATGCTCTTGTTTTATAACAATATCCCTATCTATTAAAATCTCATTTTTTTCTATGGAAACTACTTCACCTGTATCTTCATCGACAAAATCTTCATGCCATATTTTCAATATTCTAGCAGCAAGAGTCCTGTCTAAAATATTCTTGTTATTTTCTATTATTTTAACTTCTTCCGCTAAATTAAATATTTCTAATATATCTTTATCTCTTTCATATCCAATTGCACGAAGTAAGGTCGTCATTGGTAATTTTTTCTTTCTATCAATATATGCATACATAACACTATTTATGTCAGTAGCGAATTCAATCCAAGATCCTTTAAAAGGAATAATTCTCGCAGAATATAATTTAGTCCCATTTGCATGATGAGATTGTCCAAAAAAAACTCCAGGAGAACGATGTAATTGAGATACAATAACACGTTCTGATCCATTGAAAATAAAAGATCCAGAAGGAGTCATATATGGATAAGTACCTAAATAAACATCCTGATATACTGTTTCAAAATCCTCATGTTCAGGATCCGTACAATATAGTTTCAATTTAGCTTTTAAAGGAACACTATAAGTCAATCCTCTTTCAATACATTCTTCTATAGAATATCTAGGAGAATCTATGGAATATCCTTTAAATTCTAAAACAAAGGAATTTCTTGAATCTGAAATTGGAAAATTTTCGGTAAAAGCTTTAAATAACCCTTCGTTTTTCCTATTTTCTGGTTTTGTTTCAAGTTGAAAAAAATCTTTAAATGATTTTATTTGAATATCCAAAAAATCAGGATATTCTACTTGTTTATCCACCGATGCAAAAGTAATTCTTTCTAATTTTTCTGAGATTCTTTCTGTATTCACCAAATTTTACAGTAATTTAAACTTTTCTGAAAAAAAATTAACCTATCATTTCAATTCCACTTCAGCTCCTATTTCCTCAAGTCTTTTTTTTAAGCTTTCTGCTTCTTTCCTATCAATAGACTCTTTAAGAACATTTGGAACATTATCTACCAATTCTTTGGATTCTTTAAGTCCTTTACCCGTAATTTCTTTAACTAATTTTACTACAGATAATTTAGAATTTCCTGGTGATTTTAATATTAAATTGAAAATATTTTTTTCTTCTTTTTCTGGATTTTTTTCTTTATTTTTAGGAATATCCACAGATGTTCCTAAAAAAGTATTAGACGGTTCGATCCCATACTTTTTTTTTAAAAAAGTGGCCAATTCATTAACTTGTTTTACAGTAAGATTAACCAATTTTTCTGCTAGATTTTCTATCATTTTATTATTTATTTTTTATGGAAATTATGGGGAATCAATATCATCATTATGATAATGATTCTAGAATTCTAGATATTTTATATTCACCTAATTTTAAAGAAAAAAGTATTTTTTCAATTGGAGATTGAAGCATATTCAAAATATCAATTATAAGATCTTTTTTAGATTTCATATTAATTAATATATCCAAATCTTTATTTCCAAAATAAAAAGAATTTTCCACATATGCACTCTTTAAATAAGGTTTTTCAATCTTTTCTTTAAAATGAAAATTTTTTATGATTTTTGATGGAACACCTCCTAAATTAGAAGCTAAAATAGAGGTGTTCCCATTTAAAATAGGGAAAAAAGAATCTAATTGTTTATTTTCAATTTTTTCTAAAGCTTTTTTCAATAAAGTATTTTTTACTACTTTCATTTGAATATAAAATTTATTAAAATTCTTTCTAAGAATAGAAATTTGATTAGAATTTAAATCGGATATATCAATTAAATATATAGTATCATTATCAGACAATATAGAAATTAATTCTAATAATTCTTTTCTTTTTTTTTCTTTCTTCATTTTTTTAAAAAACTTTTTGAGTCTAATAAAATACTAGGACTCATGGTCGTTGATAAATAAATTCTTTTTATATAAGATCCTTTCGAAGAAGATGGTTTACTTCGGATAACTTCGTTTATAAAAGTTTTTAAATTATTCAATAAGTATTGATTAGAAAAAGAAATCCTTCCAATAGAAGAATGAATAATACCATAACGATCCGCTTTAAATGTTACTTTTCCAGATTTAATTTCTTTAATAGACTTTCCTGGATTTGTAGATACTGTATCTAGTTTCGGATTTGGCATTAAACCCTTTGGTCCTAATATCTTTCCTAAAGATCCTAATTTATTCATAACCGATGGAATAGCTACTATTACATCTATATCTACCCATCCAGACTTAATTTTTTCTATATAATCCAATCCTACATAATCTGCACCAGCTTCTTTAGCCTCCAATTCTTTATCTTTACTTACTAAAGCCAAAACACAAATATTTTTTCCTATACCATGTGGTAATAGAACAGTCCCTCTTATTATTTGATTTGATAAACGTGAATCTATTCCTAGATGAATAGAAATATCTACAGATTCATCAAATTTAGAAAAAGAAATTTTTTTAATAATAGTAGTAGCATCTTCTAAAGAATATTTATTCTTCTTATCTATTTTTTCTAAAATTCTTTTTCTATTTTTAGTTAATTTTTTTGACATGAGAAAAAAAATAAGAATATACTTTTATTTTTTATAAATTTCGATTCCCATAGAACGTGCAGTTCCACATACCATAGATATAGCAGATTCAATTGAAGAACAATTCAAATCTTCCATTTTATTTTTTGCAATCATTTTTATTTGATTTAAACTTATTTTTCCAATTTTAGAACGATTTGGTTCCTTAGATCCTTTTTCTACTTGAATTATATTGAGTAATTGAATGGATACTGGAGGTTTTTTAATCACAAAAGAAAAAGATTTATCCTCATATATAGTAAGAAGAACTGGGCATATTTTACCTTTTCTTTCCTGAGTCCGTAAATTATATTGTTTACAAAATTCCATTATATTCACTCCAGAACTTCCTAAAATAGGACCAATAGGAGGTGATGGATTAGCATTCCCACCATTTATTTTTTGTATTTTTATTTTTTTTACTATTTTTTTATCCATTTTTCTTTTAACTAAATTTTTTCTATTTGTGTAAAATTTAATTCCAAAGGAGTTTTCCTCCCAAAAATTAAAACGGCTAATTCTAGTTTTCTTTTTTCTTCATTAATTTTTTCAATAGTTCCATTAAAACCATTAAAAGGACCATCTATTACTTTTATGGTTTCACCAATTATAAACGGAATGCTAATATTTTCATAACTTTCGGATAATTGATCCATTTTTCCCAACATTTTATTTACCTCTTCTTTTCGCATAGGAATAGCAGATCCTCCTCTACCTTCACTTAAAAAATTAATAACACCAGGAACATTCTTAATTGCATGTACTGCTTCTAATTCAAGATTTGTCTCTATCATTACATATCCTGGATAGTGAACTTTTTCCCTGTGAATTTTCTTTCCTCTTCTCATTTGTATAACTTTTTCAATAGGGACTAAAACCTTTCCTATACACTCTTTAAATCCATTATTTATCACTTCATTTTCAATATATAATTTTACCTTATTTTCTTGACCACTAATAGTTTTTAAAACATACCATTTTCTTTCTAAATCACTCATCGAACTTTTATATTATTTTATAAGGAAAACAATTTTTTAATAAAAAAAATAAATATACCATCTACACCATATAAAAACATGGATAAAAATATAGAAAAAAACGATACTATTAATGTAGTAATTTGCAAATCTATCCACTTAGGCCATGTAATGAAATAAAAAAATTCATCGTAAATTTCTAAAAAGTAATTTTTTTTTTCATAATTATCTACGATTATGCACGGATGGTAAGGATCGAACTTACGACCTTCGGTTTTGGAGACCGATGCTCTACCAGCTAAGCTACATCCGTTTTATTTTTAAAATATTATTAATCCATAATTTGAATAACCTGTCCTGCACCAACTGTTCTTCCTCCTTCACGAATAGCAAAACGTAAATTTTCACTTAAAGCGACCGGTTGATGTAAACTTACATCCATAGAAATATTGTCTCCTGGCATTACCATTTCTATCCCTCCTAATAAATGAATTTCTCCAGTCACATCAGTAGTTCTTAAATAAAATTGAGGACGATATTTTTCATGAAAAGGAGTATGCCTCCCTCCTTCTTCCTTTGTAAGAATATATACTTCTGCTTTAAATTTTTTATGAGGTTTGATCGATCCTGGTTTTCCGATTACCATTCCACGTTTAATATCTTTTTTTTCTATCCCACGCAATAATAACCCTACATTATCTCCTGCTTGTCCATTATCCAATATTTTACGAAACATTTCCACTCCTGTTACTGTAGATGATAATTTTTCTTCCCAAAATCCTATAATATCTACTAAATCTCCTGTATTTATAATTCCAGTTTCAATACGTCCTGTAGCCACTGTCCCTCTACCTGTTATAGTAAAAACATCTTCTATAGGCATTAAAAATGGTTTATCCATTTCACGAACTGGTTCTGGAATATACTCATCTAAAATATTCATAAGTTCCTGAATTTTTTGAACCCATTTTTTTTCTCCATTTAAAGCTCCTAAAGCTGATCCTTGTACAATAGGAATGTTTTCTCCATCATACTCATATTTGGAAAGTAATTCTCGTATCTCCATTTCTACTAATTCCAATAATTCTGGATCATCTACTTGATCTACTTTGTTCATGAATACAATAATCTTAGGAACACCTACTTGACGAGCCAATAAAATATGTTCTCTAGTTTGAGGCATAGGACCATCTGTTGCGGCAACCACTAAAATAGCTCCATCCATTTGTGCCGCTCCAGTAATCATATTTTTAACATAATCTGCATGTCCAGGACAATCTACATGAGCATAATGTCGTTTTTTTGTTTCATATTCTACATGAGAAGTGTTTATAGTAATTCCTCTAGCTTTCTCTTCTGGAGCATTATCAATTGCATCAAAACTCTTTTCTTCTGCAAGACCCATTTCTGACAAAACTTTTGTAATGGCTGCTGTTAAAGTGGTTTTTCCATGATCTACGTGACCTGTAGTCCCTATATTTAAATGTGGTTTGTCACGTTTAAATTTTTCTTTTGCCATGATAAATAATAATTTCTAACAATTTTTAATAATTTTAAAAAAATTCAAAAAAAAGCCAATGGCGGGATTTGAACCCGTGACCTCTTCCTTACCAAGGAAGTGCTCTACCTCTGAGCTACATTGGCCATATAATAATTGGAGCGGAAGACGGGATTCGAACCCGCGACATTCAACTTGGAAGGCTGATGCTCTAACCAGCTGAGCTACTTCCGCTTAATACCACTTAATATGTGAAAATGGGGAGAGCAGGATTCGAACCTGCGAAGGCATAGCCAACAGATTTACAGTCTGTCCTCGTTAACCGAACTTGAGTATCTCCCCAAAAAACAAAAAAAAGCCGGAGGAGGGATTCGAACCCACGACACCGAGATTACAAATCACGTGCTCTGACCATCTGAGCTACACCGGCTATTTTTTCAAAACAATTTTCTACCAATAATGAAAATCAGGTAGGTACAAATCTATGGAGATTTTTATAATTATCAAAAAATCTTTACATGTTTAATCTTTTTTTTAAATATTAACAATAAAATAATTCCAATAGATATTACAAAATCAGAAACATTAAAAACAGGTTTAAAAAATTGAAAATTAGATCCTCCAAAAAATGGGATCCAATCAGGAATATAAATATCAAAAATAGGAAAATAAAACATGTCAACTACGCATCCTTTCATAAGGGAAGCATATCCTCCATTCCACGGAAATATATTGGAAATTCCTGAATAAGAAATCCATTTATGAGATTCTTTATTATAAACTGTTCCTGTATCAAATAACAATCCATATAAAAAACTATCTAAAAGATTCCCTATAGCTCCTGAAAAAATAAAAATAGTGGGAATAACTAAATAATTTGAAGATTTTTTCTTTATATTTTTATAAAGAAAAAAAAATAGGAATAAAACTAGAATAAAACGAAAAATACTTAAAATAATTTTTCCAAAATATCCAGGAGCAATAGAAAAACCATAAGCCATTCCAGGATTTTCCACAAATAAAATCCAAAAAAAAGAAAATATAGAAACTCCTTTTCCTAGTTCAAAATGAGTTTTTATATAAATTTTTAAAATCTGATCTATTAACAGAATAGGAAAAATACTTAAAAATATTTTTTTCAAAAAATTAAAAATTTACTTTCTTTTATCTTCTACCTCTCTCTTCCCTTCAATACTTAAAGTGGTATGTGGGACGGCCATAAGACGTGCTTTAGGTATAAGTTTTTTTGTAATACGACAAATTCCATAATCTTTATTTTCAACTCTAATTAAAGCAGAATTTAAACTTCGTATAAATTTTTGCAAATGTTCCATAATTTGAGCATTTTGTTCTTTACTAAGTGTTTCTGATCCTTCTTCAAAAGCTTTAAATGTAGGATAAGTATCATCTGTTCCATTATTTTGATCATTAGCAAAATTTTCTTTAAGAATTGACAAATCTTTTTTTACCTTTTCTAGTTTTTCAAGTATTAGTTTACGAAATTCTTTTCTTTCTTGCATCGAATATCTTTGTTTTGCTTTCTCTTTCATTTTTATGTATTTTCTACTTTTCGAATCAGTATATATATTGGATTTTTTTCAAAATCGATTTTTATGCCTTTTTTTTCTATATTTTTTTCTAAAAAAATATCTACGGCAAGAGTATCTTTACAGATGAAGTTTTTATTGTTCTTTATAACAGACTTTATTCTTTGAATAGAATTTATATATATAAATATTTTATCAATAACATTGTAGTTACACTTTTTTCTTAATTCTTGTATATATCTAATTAATTCTCTTGTAACCCCTTCTTCCCAAAGAGAATTCGTAATATTTAAATCTAAAGCTATTGTAAGTTCATTATCAAATACGATAGACCAATTTTTAATAAATTCGGTAGTAATTTTTACATCTTTTAAAAATAATATAATTTTTTCTCCTTGAAGAGAAAAAATATATTTTTTTTTAGATTCGATTTCTTTAATATTATCCTGAGTAAATTTTTTTATTATTTCCGAGATAATTGGAGTTTTATTTCCAAATCTAGTCCCTAGGGATTTATAGTTTGGTTGAATATGTTTCACTGATTCTAAATCTTTATAAGATTCCGTAAATTCAATATTTTTTACATTTATTTCTTGTTTAAGAATTTCAGACGTTTTTTTCAATCCAAAACGGATTTTTTCATCACGAATTAAAATGAGTAATTTTTTCAAAGGTTGACGAATTTTTATTCCATTTTTTTTCCTTATGGAAAATCCCATAGTAGTAATCCTTTGAACTAAAAGCATTTTTTTTTCCAATTCTTTATTGACAAATGATGAATCATAGATCGGAAAATTGGTAAAATGAATACTTTCAAAATTTTCTATTTTTGTGATAGAATTTAGGTCCATATATAATTTTTCCGAAAAAAATGGAGCAATAGGAGATAATAATTTAGCAATTGTAACCAAACATTTGTAAAGTATTTGATATGCCGAAATTTTATTATTCGTATATTCTTCTTTCCAAAATCTTCGACGACACAACCTTATATACCAATTACTTAATTGATCTAATACAAAAAATGAAATAATACGAGCAGCTTTAGTAGGATTATAATCTGTATAATATTCATCCACTTTTTTAATCATTGTATTTAATTCAGAAAGTATCCAAAGATCTAATTCAGTGTAATTTTTTAAAGAACAATCTACTTCTTTATAGTAGAATCCATCTATATTAGCATATAAAACAAAAAAAGAATAAACATTATAAAGTGTCCCAAAAAATTTATTAATTCCTGTATAAATTCCTTTTATATCAAATTTTAAATTATCCCAAGGTTCAGAATTAAATATAATATACCAACGTATTGCATCAGGACCATAATTTTCTATTAATTCAAAAGGATTTATAGTATTCCCTTTACTTTTAGACATTTTATATCCTTCTTTATCTAAGATTAACCCAGTAGATATAACATTTTTATATGCTATAGAATTAAATAATAAAGAACTAATAGTATGTAACGTGAAAAACCATCCTCTTGTTTGATCTATCCCTTCTGCAATAAAATCTGCAGGAAAAAATTGATATTTATCAATATATTTCCTATTCTCAAAAGGATAATGAAATTGAGCATATGGCATAGCTCCAGAATCGAACCACACATCTATTAAATCTGATTCTCTTTTCATTGGAGCTCCTTTACTAGAAACCAATATAATTTTGTCTAAAAAATGTTTATGCAAATCTATTTTTTCATAATTTTCATCTCTCATATCATCCGGAATAAAATTTTCCAAAATATTGTATGACATAAATCCATGTTCAATAGATTTTTGAATCTCTAAAAACAATTCCTTAATAGATCCTATAACTAATTCTTCTTTTCCATCTTTTGTTCTCCAAATTGGTAAAGGAGTTCCCCAATATCTAGAACGTGATAAATTCCAATCTCTTATATTCTCCAACCAGGAATCAAAACGTTTTGCTCCTATAAATTTAGGAATCCAATTTATTTTTTTATTTAAAGAAATTAATTTTTCTCTTATCCTTGTTGTTCTTATGAACCATGAATCTAAAGGATAATAAAGAATAGGTTTTTCTGTTCTCCAACAATGTGGATAAAAATGTGTATAAGTTTCTACTTTGAAAAGTTTTTTTTCTTTTTCAAGAAAGGAAACTATTTCTTGATCTACAGAAACTAGTTTTTTATTTATATTATTAGTAGTAGTACTAAAATCATTTTTTACGTATTTCCCACTAAATCCATGAGGATAACTATTTAAAAATTTTCCTTGCATATCTACTAAAGGAACAGGAATATTTTCTTCATTCAAGATTAACATAGATGGAATATTATTTTTTCTAGCTATTTTTAAATCATCTATTCCAAATGTAGGAGCTATATGAACAATTCCAGTCCCTTCATTTTCATTTACATAACCATCTCCATTGATTACTTGAAAAGCATTATTTTCTTCTTGATAAGGTTTAAACCAAGGTAATAATTGTTCATATCTACTTTTAAAAAGATCTTTTCCCTTGAATTTATATGCTATGAAATAAGGAATCTTATTTTTATTTTCGATTTTTGATTGATCAAATTCATAATTATTTGATACGGGATAAAATCTATTTGGTAATAATATTTTATAAATTAATTTCTCAGCTAGAATAATGTTCTCTTTTGAAAAAGTATAAGGACAATAAGTCTTCACTAAAACATAATCGATATTCGATCCAATAGCTAATGCTGTATTTGATGGAAGAGTCCAAGGTGTAGTAGTCCAAGATATTAAATATATATCTCCTAAAAAATTTTGAATTTCTTTTGGTAAAGTTTTTTTTTTCGCTTTGAATTTTAATGTAGGAGTTATTTGTTTTACTTTTTTATAAGTTCCTGGCATATTTAATTCATGATAACTTAATCCTGTTCCTGCAGCTGGAGAATAAGGTTGAATAGTATAACCTTTATAAATAATTTTTTTTTGATATAATTTTTTTATCAACCACCATACACTTTCTATATATTTGGTTTTATATGTTATAAAAGAATTTTTAAGATCTACCCAATATCCTATTCTATTTGTAAATTTTATCCATTTTTTCATTGATTTTTTGACAAAATATTTACAAATACTATTATACTTTTCTATACTTATATTTTTTCCTATATCATTTTTAGTAATTCCTATTTTTTTTTCTACATTAAGTTCTATAGGTAATCCATGAGTATCCCATCCCGCTTTTCTAATTGCTATTTTTCCTTTAAGAGTATGATATCTGCAAAATATATCTTTTATAGTTCTAGATACTGTATGATGTATACCAGGACTTCCATTTAAAGAAGGAGGCCCTTCATATAAAATATAATAAGAAAATCTATTCTTTTTATTAAGATTTTTTCTAAACTGAAAACTTTTTTGAATAATTTTATTTTTTTTCCAATATTGAGTTATTTCTTTAGAAATATTCTTGAGATTTAATTCTTTATATTCTTTAAATTTTTTTGACATAATAAATTCATATTCAAAAACAAGATTTTTATTTCCTTAATTAAATTTTTTATTTTATAAAAAAATACCCTACTTTATTTTTAATTACTATTAGGTATGAATAAAGACCAAAATACTTTAATAAAGAAAGAAGAGACTCCATTAATCAAGCAATATAATGATATAAAATCTAAATATCCAGATGCCATATTACTGTTTCAAGTAGGAGATTTTTATGAAACTTTTGGAGAAGATGCCATAAAATGTTCTAAAATATTAGATATTGTTTTAACTAAGCGATCTAGTAAAAAAAAACATGCTATTATTCATCTAGCAGGGTTCCCTTATCACTCTTTAAATGCTTATTTACCTAAATTAATACGATCAGGACACCGTGTAGCCATTTGTGATCAATTAGAAGTACCCAAAAGAGGAAAAAATATTGTCAAAAGAGGAGTTATAGAATTAGTTACACCAGGAATATCTATAGACGAAAATATATTACAAACCAAATCAAATAATTTTTTAGCTTCTATCCATATAGAAAAAAAAAAATTAGGTATAAGTTTTTTAGATATTTCTACAGGAGAATTCTTTATAGCAGAAGATAACCAAGAAAGTATACTACAATACTTAGAACATTTTAATCCAAGTGAAGTTCTTTTTCAAAAAAAAGAAAAAAATTTTTTTGAAAAATTTCTAAAAGACAAATATTATACATTTTTAATAGAAGATTGTATGTTCAATTATTCCTTTTCATATGAAAAATTGATATCTCATTTTCAAACAAATTCTTTAAAAGGTTTTGGAATAGATAATTTAAAACTAGGTATCATTGCTTCCGGAGTTATCTTAAACTATTTATACGATACCCAACATTATAAAATAAAACATATTTCTAATATAAAAAGAATAAAAAAAGAAGAACATATGTGGATTGATGATTTTACATTTAGAAATTTAGAAATATTTCATTGTTTGAATAAAAAAGGTGTATCCTTAATTGATATTATTGATAAAACTATAACTCCTATGGGAGGTAGATTATTAAAAAATTGGATTCATTTTCCTCTAACAAATATTATTCATATACAAAAACGTCATAAAGTAGTAGAAAATCTTTTTTCAAACATTTATATTCGTTCTTTTATCCAAAAAAAACTTAAAGAAATTTATGATATAGAACGAATAATTGCTAAAATGTCTATTGGAAAAATATCCCCACGTGAAGTAATTACATTACATAAATCTTTAACAGCTACAGTTCAAATAAAAAAAAAATTTTTGTCAAATGACCAATATCCAACTTTTTTAGAAATTGGAAATTCATTTCAAGATTGCAATATAATATCCAAAAAAATACTGCATACAATAGACCAGAATCCTCCATATTATATAGAAAAAGGAAATGTAATAGCAAAAGGGGTTTCTAAAGAATTGGATAAAATTCGTAATTTATATTTTTCCAAAAAAGAATACTTGGAAAAACTATGTTCTATTGAAAAATCCAATACAGGAATTCATAATTTAAAAATTGGATATAACAATATTTTTGGATACTTTTTAGAAGTTAAAAAAACAAAAAAATACAAAGTCCCATCTCATTGGATACAAAAACAAACATTAACTAATTCTGAAAGATATACAACTGAAGAATTAAAAAATTATGAGTTACAAATTCTAAATTCTGAACAAAAAATTCTTTCTCTAGAAAAAGAGATTTTTCATGATCTAATTAATCAAATTTTAAAATACATAATCCCTTTACAAAAAAATGCAAAAATAATTGCAGAATTGGATGTATTATGTTCCTTTTCCCTTTCTGCATTAGAAAATTATTATGTAAAACCAGAAATAAATCATTCTTTTAGATTATGCATAAAAAAGGGAAGACATCCAGTTATTGAAAGACAGTTTATCTCAAAAACATCGTATATACCCAATGATGTAATTTTAAATAAAAAAGATCAACAAATTATTATAATAACGGGGCCAAATATGTCAGGAAAATCAGCAATTCTTCGTCAAACGGCTATCATTATAATAATGGCCCATATAGGAAGTTTTGTTCCTGCTAAACATGCAGAAATAGGATTAGTAGATAAAATATTTAGTAGAGTAGGAGCCTCCGATAATCTCTCTTTAGGAGAATCTACTTTCATGGTAGAAATGAATGAAACGGCAAATATATTAAACAATTTTTCTAAAAGAAGTTTTCTTATTTTAGATGAAATAGGACGAGGTACAAGTACTTATGATGGAATAGCTATTGCTTGGTCTATTGTGGAATTTTTACATGAAAGTCCTTTTAGACCTCTTACCTTATTTGCAACTCATTATCATGAATTAAATAAAATAAGTTCTTTTTTTAAAAGAATTCAAAATTATCATATATCTGTAAAAAAAATTTATGAAAATATTATTTTTATGCGAAAAATGATTGAGGGGGGAAGTGAACATAGTTACGGTATTCACGTAGCAAAAATTTCAGGAATGCCCATAGAAATTATTCATAGAGCAAAAGAAATATTAAAAAAATTGGATAAAAAAAGTCTTTTAGAAGAAAAAAAAATGAAAAATAATTTTTTACCCAAAAAAAAATCCTTTTTTCTTTTAAAAAGAATAATAAATTTTTTTAAAAAAAAATATTAATTCTATAAAAAAGAAAACCTATAGAGGTATTCAAAATAATAAAATAAATTAAAAATTTATTGGATGAATAAAAATTTAGACATATATTAATGTGTTTTCCCTATTTTTGGACACTATTTTCGAATTTGCGAGAATAGCTCAGTTGGTAGAGTACGACCTTGCCAAGGTCGGAGCCGCGGGTTCGAGTCCCGTTTCTCGCTTTTCTTTTATTCTACTAAACCCGGGTGGTGGAATTGGTAGACACACAGGACTTAAAATCCTGTGATCATTGTGATCGTACGGGTTCAAATCCCGTCCCGGGTATTTTTATACTCCTATATATTTCCAATAATTGGGAGATTCTTTCGTTATACTTACGCTATGGGGATGGTTTTCTTTTAATCCAGAATTAGTTATCCTTACAAATTTTCCCATTTTCATTAATTCTTTAATTGTCGATACTCCACAATAACCCATTCCAGATCTTAATCCTCCACATATTTGAAAAATAACATCTTTCATTTTCCCTTTATAGGGAACTCTTGCTTCTATTCCTTCTGGAACATACTTTTCTTCAAATTGAAAATAACGATCTCCACTTCCTTTTTTCATAGCTACTAAGGACCCCATTCCTACATATGTTTTAAACTTTCTACCTTGAAAAATAATTTCCTCTCCTGGAGCTTCATCTGTTCCTGCAAATAAACTACCAATCATTACAGAGCTTGCTCCAGCTGCAATAGCTTTTACTACATCTCCTGAATATCTGATCCCCCCATCAGAAATAATATTTACATTTCTTGTTTTAGCATATTCATATACATCATTTATAGCCGTAATTTGAGGCATTCCTACACCAGCTACTACCCTTGTAGTACAAATAGAACCGGATCCTATCCCTACTTTTAAAATAGTAGATCCAGCATCTATTAAATCTTTTGCTGCTTTCATAGTTACCACATTACCAGCTATTAATGCTATATCTGGAAAATAGGTTCGAATAGATTTTATTGTTTTCAATACACTAATAGAATGTCCATGAGCAGAATCTATAGATATAAGATCTACACCAACCTTAACTAAGGATTCCACTCTATCTAAAGTATTTTTATCTATTCCAACAGCAGCTCCTACACGTAAACGTCCTTTAGGATCTTTACAAGCATTTGGATATTCTATTAAATTATCTATATCTCTAATTGTAATTAACCCAACTAATTTTTTAAAATCATCTATAATAGGAAGTTTTTCTATTCTTTCTTTTAAAAGAATATTCTTTGCTTCTTCTAGATTTATATTTTTTTTGGAAGTAATCAAATTTTCTTTTGTCATCACATCTTCTACTAAAGAATCTAAATCTATACGATATTTGATATCTCTATTAGTTATAATACCAACTAAAGTAAAATCTTTTTCAATCACTGGTAATCCAGAAATATGATATTTCTTCATGAGATTTTGTGCATCTCTAAGTGTTGAATCTCTAGAAAGAGTAATCGGATCATCTATCATACCACTTTCACTTCTTTTTACTCTATAAACCTCTTCCGATTGATTTTTTATATTCATATTTTTATGAATAATTCCTATCCCCCCTTCTCTAGCTATGGATATAGCCAAAGAAAATTCTGTAACTGTATCCATAGCAGCACTTAATATAGGAATATTTAGTGTAATATCAAAGGTTAAAGAAGTTTTAAGAGATACTTCTGATGGAAGAATTGAAGAATATGATGGAATTAATAATACATCATCAAAAGTCAAAGCTTCCTTTAAAATCTTTTTATTTAAAGACATAATTTTTTAGTTTTTTTCAAAATATATATAATTTTACTTTTTTATAGAAATAATATAATTTCTAATATTCTTATACTCAAATAAAAAAAGAAATAATATGATGAATTTTTATATTCAATTATTCATTTTTATAAAAAAAATACAAATAATGATATATTTTTTCATTCCAAATTTTTATATAAATTTGTCCAGAATATGTTATAACTGAAATACTATTGATTATGATGAAAAAATTAAGAATTACCATTACCACAATTTTTTTAGCTATATTTTTATTTACAAGTAGTTGTAATAACAAGTCTAAGAACGATAATCCTACTCCAACAGAAGAGGAAAAAACAGCTAATACTAACAATGAAAATCAAACAAATACGACTACAACTCCTCCTTCTACACCACCTAATGAAGAGGAATCCTCCAAAAATGAGGAATCTACTTCAACTAACAACAATAATAATAAAGAAAAAGATAAGGTAAATACAGAGGAAAACGATAAAAAATAAAAAATAAATAGTGAGAATGATAAAAAGCGAAAGAGAGAATCATAAATTAAAATATGATTCTCTTTTTCGCTTTTTCTTTTCATTTACTAAACTCTAGCTTTTTTACCTCTAAGAGATCTAAAATAATAGATTTTAGATCTACGTACTTTTCCTTTTTTATTGACTTCTATTTTTTGTATACTTGGTTGATTAAAAATAAATATACGTTCAATTCCTATCTCTCCACTCATCTTACGAACCGTAAAGGTTTTCGTCAATCCTTTTCCTTGTTTTTTGATAACAACTCCTTTAAAGGATTGAACTCTTTTTTTTTCTCCTTCTTTAATCTCAAAAAAAACAGTGATAGTATCTCCAGAACTAAACAAAGGTAAATCATTTTTTTTTATCCATTTCTCTTCTATATTTTCTACAAAATTATTTGACATATATTTTTTAAATTAATCATAATTTTTTTTTACTTCATATAGAATTTTTTTTTCTAAAAAATTTACTCTTTTTTTTGAAGGACTTTCTATATGTATTCGAATAATATTTTCAGTATTAGATTTCCTTATATGAATCCATTCATTATTTAGAAAATAAATTTTAATTCCATCTTTTAAATCCATTTTTTTTCCTTTATATATTTTTTTTATTCTTTCTAATATTTTTACAATTTTTTGATTGGGAGATAATCGAATTTTTTTTTTGGACATAAAATAATTAGAATACCTTTTTTTTAATTCGGTTAACGGTATTTTAGAAAGTTTTGCTATATAAGTTAAAAATAAAGCGATACCTACTAATGCATCTCTTCCATAACGTAAATCTGGATAAATGATTCCTCCATTTCCTTCTCCCCCAATAACAGCTTTAACTTCTTTCATTTTTTTAACAACATGTACTTCGCCAACAGAAGTAGCATAATAAGAAACTCCTTTATTTATAGATAAATCTTTTAATGCCTGAGAAGAGGAAAAAGTAGAAACTACAGATCCTATTTTATTCTCTAATATGTAATCCGAAATAGATACTAAAGTATATTCCTCCCCAAAAAAATCTCCATTTTCACAAATAAATACAACTCTATCTACATCCGGATCAACAGATATTCCTAAATCAGCTTTTCCTTCTGAAACCATTTTACAAACTGATTTTAAATTTTTTTCAATAGGTTCAGGATTATGAATAAAATCTCCATGAGGAATACAATGCATTTTAATTACTTTAGCTCCAAAATACTCTTCTAAAAGAATCGGGACAGCTATCCCTCCTGTAGAATTAATTCCATCTACTACTATTTTAAATCTAGATTTTTTAATTATCTCTTTATCTACTAATGGTAAAGAGAGGATGATCTCTATATGTTTTTGGATATAATTTTTTCTATATAAATAAAAACCTAATTGATCAAAAGAGGCAAAACTAAAATATTCTTTTTCTGCTATATAAAATAATCTTTCAAGATCTTTTTCAGATAAAAATTCTCCTTGAGAATTAAACATTTTTAATCCATTCCAATTTTTTGGGTTATGACTTGCAGTTAACATAACTCCTCCATCTGCTTTTTCATTTATAACAGCAATACCAACAGTAGGAGTTGTAGATAATCCAATATCAATAACATTTACCCCAAGACTTTGAAAAGTAATCACTAAAAATTGTTGAAATATAGAAGAAGTGGTACGACCATCTCTACCTAATACTATTAGGTACTTATTTTTATTCTTATATTTTTTTTTCATCCAGGAAACATATCCTGCAGAAAATTTAATGATTTCTATAGGAGAAAATCCTTTCCCTACTTTTCCTCCCAATGTTCCTCTTATTCCAGATGAAGATTTTACGAGTATCAAAAATTAATTGAATTTTTTTTGTAAAAATACAATATTTACTCAAACTCTATAGATCTAATAGGGGGAATTTTCTTAATAATAAACCAAGAAGAAAAAAATACGGTAGAAAAACATATCAATAAAATAGATAAATTAATAAGTAAAATATGATTTATATTAAAATGAACAGGAACATACTCAACATAATATTTCATTTTATTTAAAGATAAAAACCTAAATTTATTTTGAAAAATCAAAAAAGAAATCCCTATGCTATTCCCTATTACCAATGGAGGACCTAAAATTTGTATAATGTAATATAAAAATATTTTATGTATAACTTTATTTCTAGCACCTAAAGTTTTTAAAATCCCTATAGTTTTAATTCTTTCTAGAATAAGTATTAAAAAGAATACAATCACATTGAATAAAACAGTTATAATCACGATCATACTAATAACAAAAATATTAATATCAAAAATTTTTATCCATTCTATAATTTTTTCATAAGATTGATCATAAATAGTTTTTACTAAAAAATTATCAGAATATTTTTGATCAATTTTTTTTTTAATAGATTTTATTTTATTAAAATTTATATAAGATACAAAAATTTCAACTCCTTCTAAAAAATCTTCATCCCAACCATTATTATTAACACTACTATTCATAAATGACTGTATATGTTTGATATCTCCAATGAGATAAACATCATCAAATTCTGGAATACTCGTATCATATAAACCACAAACATAAAATTTTTTAGAAACAAAAAAAGGATTTCCATTTTTAGAAAAAAAAAAGTTTATGATAATAGATGATCCAATATTTAATCCTAAAGAAATAGATACTTTTTTAGATATAAGAATTCCATAATTAGAAAATAAATTTTTCTTTACTTTTCCCAAAGAACCTATAACCAAAAAATTTTTAAAAAAAATAGGATTATAATCTTTAGATATCCCTTTGAATATAAATTTATCAACATTTTGATATTTATAGTCACAAATAATTACATCTTTTTCAGAAAAAGGATTAATACGACGAACAAAATTAAAAAGAAATAAATCTTTTAAAAAAGATTTATTTCTAATAATAGAATTTCCTATCTTTAAATTCGTAACAATAATTTGTCCTTGAATATTTAATAATTTTTTTTTTATAACTTCTTTAAATCCAAATCCTATAGAAAAAGTTATAATGGATACAATTATACCAAACGCTATTGTAGTTTGTGTAACTAAAACTATTGTCCGTAATATTCTACTTTTTCTGCAATCTTTCCAAATTGTTTTTTTGGAAAAAAACCATTCAAAATTCAATGAATAATAAATTCTAGTATTCTTTTAAAAAGAAAAACTATCTTCATCTTTTAGATAATTCTTATGATAATTCAAATCATTCTCATCTTGAGAATATTCTTCTGAAAAAAAATCGTTGTTTTCATTAATAGTTTCAATAAAAAAACTTTCTTTATCAAGTTTTTTATAATCTTCTTCCCAAACTAAAGAAGAGGATATTCCCTTTTCTTCAAAATCTATAAATTTTACTTGATCACTTATAAATTTCAAACGAAACTTGTTCAATCCTCCATTTCTATGTTTAGCAATGATTATTTCTGCTTGACCAATACAAGAATCCTTTTCATCAGAGTCCCAAGTATTAAATCCATAATATTCAGGTCTATAAATAAATAAAACAATATCTGCATCTTGTTCAATAGCTCCTGACTCACGCAAATCAGATAATAATGGACGTTTACTTCCACCTCTTGTTTCTACTGCCCTAGATAACTGTGATAAAGCAATGATAGGAATATCTAATTCCTTAGCTATAGATTTTAAATTACGAGAAATTATAGATATTTCTTGTTCTCTATTTCTTAATTTAGAACCAGAATCACTAATTCCCATTAATTGCATATAATCTATCATTACTAATTTTATTCCATGCTGAGATATTAAACGACGACATTTAGTACGTAAACTAAATACCGATAAAGAAGGAGTATCATCTATAAAAAGGGGAGATTTTTTTAATTTTTTAGTCTTGTGGAAAAGACATTTCCAATCTAAATTAGATAGACAAGCTTTCTTAATTTTTTCTGAAGAAATACCAGTTTCTGATGAAATTAATCTTGTGATTAATTGAATAGAAGACATTTCTAATGAAAAAATGACAACAGGAATTTCTTGTTTTATAACAATATTTCTAACCATAGATAACATAAAAGAAGTTTTCCCCATTCCAGGTCTAGAAGCAAGTATAATTAAATCTGAATTTTGCCATCCAGAAGTAATTTGATCCATTTTATAAAAACCAGAAGAAATTCCACTCAAGCCTTCTTTATTACTTTCAACTTTCTTTATCTTATCAATTGCCTTCATTATAAGAATCTGAGTATTCTCATATTTTTTTTCTCTTAAATATTTTTGATTTATTTCAAATAATTTTGATTCTGCTTTATCCAAAAGTTCAAAAACATCCGTACTATCATCATAACAATTTTCTATAATATCTGAAGAAATGCGGATTAATCTTCTTAGAATAAATTTTTGTTGTACAATACGACTATGATATTCTATATGTGCAGAAGAAATAACTTTTTGTGTTAATTCTATAAGATAAGATTCGTTTCCAACGAATTCAAGATTTCTATCTTCTCTAAGCTGATTAGAAACTGTATAAATATCTATAGGTTTAGAATTATGGTATAACTTTTGTATAGAACGAAATATTTCTTGATGTTCTTTTTTATAAAAAACTTCAGGAAATAGGATATCAATAATTTCATCTAAACCTTTTTTATCTATCATAATAGATCCTATTATAGCCTCTTCTAAATCCAAAGCTTGAGGAGGAATTTTTCCATTTTTAATGAAATCATAACGAAACTTTTTATCTTCCTCTTGGATTAGAGAATTCATTTTTTTCATGATGGTAAAAAAGGTTATACGATTTTTCTATATAATGATTTGAAAAGAAATAAAAGAGAAAAATGGGCTATAAAATAACTTTCTAATCATTAAAATAACCTATAGCAATATACTTATTTTTCCTATCAATAATAAGTGTTTCTATATCAATAGAAGATAATTCTTTATAGTATTTTATTATTTTCTTTTTAACAATTTTATATGCCTGTTCTGGATTAAAGTGTGCACCTCCTAAAGGTTCTTTAATAACATCATCTATAAGATTTAATTTTTTCATATCTTCTGCCGTTAATTTCAATGCCTCTGCTGATTTTTCTTTTTCTTTCCAATTTCCCCAAAGTATTGTAGAACAACTTTCAGGAGAAATTACGGAATACCAAGAATTTTCCATCATAGATACTTTATCTCCTATTCCAATTCCTAAAGCTCCACCACTAGCCCCTTCTCCTATAATTAGGATAATTATAGGTACTTTTAGACCCATCATTTCATAAATATTCTTTCCAATAGCTTCTCCTTGACCTCTTTGTTCTGCTTCTATTCCAGGAAAAGCTCCTGGTGTATCTATAAAGATAACAATAGGTTTACGAAATTTTTCTGCTAATTTCATAAGACGTAATGCTTTTCTATATCCTTCTGGATTAGGCATCCCAAACCTTCTATATTGTCTATCTTTAGTGTTTTTTCCTTTTTGAGTGCCTATAAACATAAAAGTTATACCCTCTATCTTACCAAATCCACCTATCATAGCTTTATCATCTCCAAAATGACGATCACCATGTAATTCAATAAAAGGCTCATTCTTTGTAATAGATAATATATAATCCAATGTATAAGGTCTATTCGGATGTCTAGATAATTGTACTCTCTGCCAAGGAGTTAATTTACTGTACAATCTCTTTATAGTTTTTTCTAATTTAGATTGTAATTGATTACAAACGCCTTTCATATCCACCCCACTTTTTCTTTCTATAATAATACAATTAATATACTGGTCCTGAATTTCTTGTATAGGTTTTTCAAAATCTAAATATTCCATATAAAATTAAAATCAAATAAAAGATTGAATATATTCCTTATTCATAAAAGAAATATTCTCTGTGGAAATACCCTTTGGACAATCAATTTCACACGCCTTAGTATTAGTACAATTCCCAAATCCTTCTTCATCCATTTTTTTGACCATATTTAATACACGTTTTTTTCTTTCTATTTTTCCTTGAGGTAATAAAGAAAATTGTGAAATTTTTGCTGAAACAAACAGCATTGCAGATCTATTTTTACATGAAGAAACACATGCTCCGCAACCAATACATGTTCCTGCGTCAAAAGCTTTATCTGCATCTTCTTTTGGAATAGGGATCAGGTTTCCATCTATAGTTCTTCCAAACGTATTTACAGAAATGTAACCCCCTGATACAATGATTCTATCAAAAGAAGATCTATCTACAACAAGATCCTTAATTATAGGAAACGATTTAGCTCTCCATGGTTCAATATATATAGTCTCTCCATTATTAAAATGCCGCATATGCAGTTGACAAGTTGTAATCAAGCTTTCTGGACCATGAGAACGGCCATTTATATACAAAGAACACATTCCACAAATACCTTCACGACAATCATGATCAAAAGAAATAGGACTTCCCTCCTTTTTATATAAAATTTTATTATTTAATAGGTCTAACATCTCTAAAAAGGAACTATCAGGAGATATATCATAAATTCTATAAGTTTCAAATTTTCCCTTTTCTTTATTATTTTTTTGTCTCCATATTTTTAATATAAAATTTAGTAATTCTTTCATAAAATTTTTTATTTATAAGAACGTGATTGCAATTTCACAAAACTAAAAGTTAAGTTTTCTTTATACATAATTTCTTCGGAAATCGATTTATTTTCTTGATATTTCCATATAGAAACATGTTTATAATGAAGATCATCACGAATTGATTCCCCCTCCTTTGTTTGATTTTCTATACGAAAATGACTACCACAAGACTCTTTTCTATAGAGAGCATCCATTGCTATTAATTCTCCTAATTCTAAAAAATCGGCTACACGTTCCGCTTTTTCTAATTCTGAATTAAATCCATCTTCAATATTTCCAGGAACGAAAATATTTCTCCAAAATTCACCACGAAGTTCTTGTATTTTTTTTATAGCTTTAGATAACCCACTATGATTTCTACTCATACCAACATATTTCCACATAATATTTCCAAGTTTCCTATGAAAAAAATCAACAGATAAATCTCCATTATTAGAAATTAATTGTAGAATTCTATTTTTTACCTTTTTTTCTGATTTATCAAATTCTACATGCTTTGTAGATATCTCTTTTTTATTATGTATATATATAGATAAATAATCAGATATAGTATATGGTAAAATAAAATAACCATCAGCCAGACCTTGCATTAAAGCGGATGCTCCAAGACGATTAGATCCATGATCAGAAAAATTAGCCTCTCCTATAACATAACAACCAGGTATAGATGACATTAAATTATAATCCACCCATAACCCCCCCATTGTGTAATGAACAGCTGGATATATTTTCATGGGATTTTTATAAGGATTTTTATCTGTTATTTTTTCATACATATGAAATAAATTTCCATATTTAGATTCTAGAGCTTCTTCTCCAAATCTTTTAATGTCCATGAAACTAGGATTTTTTATTCCAAGTTCGTTTGCTTTTTCTATTCCATATCGTTCTATAGAAGAAGAAAAATCCAAAAAAACACCTTCTCTATTTTCATTATTTTCTATTCCAAATCCTTTATCACAACGTTCTTTAGCTGCACGAGATGCTACATCTCTTGGTACAAGATTTCCAAATGATGGATAACGCCTTTCTAGATAATAATCCCTTTCTTCTTCTACAATATTTTCAGGATTTTTTTCTCCATTTCGTATAGATATAGAATCTTCTATATTTTTAGGGACCCATATACGTCCGTCATTTCTCAAAGATTCGGACATTAATGTTAATTTAGATTGATAATCCCCATGTGATGGAATGCAAGTTGGATGTATTTGAGTAAAACAAGGATTTGCAAAAAATCCACCTTTTTTATGAACTTTCCATATTGCACTGGAATTAGATCCCATTGCATTAGTGGATAAAAAAAATACATTTCCATAACCTCCTGATGCAATTATAACTGCATGAGCTGCATAACGTTCAATTTTTCCAGATACCAAATTTCTAGCAATAATTCCTCTAGCTATACCATCAATTACTACTAATTCCAGCATTTCATAACGGTTATACATTTTTATTCTACCTTTTCCTATTTGTCTAGACATAGCTGAATAACAAGCTAGTAAAAGTTGTTGTCCTGTTTGTCCTTTAGCATAAAAAGTTCTAGAGACTTTTGTTCCACCAAAAGATCTATTTTCAAGATAACCAGCATAATCCCTAGCAAATGGAACTCCTTGAGCTACACATTGATCAATGATATTGGAAGATATTTCCGCTAAACGATAAACATTCGCTTCACGGGATCTGTAATCTCCTCCTTTAATAGTATCATAAAAAAGTTGATAGACAGAATCATTATCTCCTTTATAATTTTTAGAAGCATTAATACCTCCTTGAGCAGCAACAGAGTGTGCTCTTCTAGGAGAATCTTGATAACAAAAAACTTTTACTTTATATCCTAATTCAGCTAAAGTTGCCGAGGCAGATCCCCCAGAAAGACCTGTTCCAACAACAATAATCTCTATATTAGATCGATTATTAGGTGAAACTAATTTTAAAGAAGATTTGTGATTAATCCATTTATGATTTAATGGACCAATCGGTATTTTTGAATCTATTTTCAAATAATTTTTAATGATCATTGAAAATTATTAATTACTATTGAAAAAAAAACCAAATAGCGATAATAGAGAAACCCGAACAAACAAACCAAAAATAAAAAAATCCTAACTTCTTTATCCAAAAAAATTTCTTTTTTTTATACAAACCTAATGATTGAAAAGAAGATTGAAATCCATGATTTAAATGAATACCTAAAACTAAAAAGGAGAAAACATATATGAATGTATATAGTGGATTTTTAAATAAGGTAATTACCATAATATAATCCGAAGTATTGCTATTATATTTCATGGGAATCGTAAAATTCATTAAATGCAAAATTAAAAAACATAATATGAGAAATCCAGTATAAATCATTGTTCTACTACTAAATGTAGTAATAGATTTTTTTACGAAAAAATCTACTTTACCTTTTGATTTTTCATTTTCCAAATGTATTTTTATTCCAAATAAAATATGGATAATGAAACCAAATGCAAGAACATATTCTAATATTCGTATAAAAATATTTTTTCTCATAAAAAAAACAGCATTATTAAATGCTTCTTCTCCGTAAAAAAGAAAGAAATTTACACTTAAATGAATCAAAAGAAAAGACATAAGAAATATTCCAGTAGTAGCCATAACTACCTTTTTACCAATAGAGGATTGAATAAAATTATACTGATTCACTGAATAAATAGGGAAAATACATTAAAGCAAAGATATTTCTTTTTTACCTTTTTTTAAGAAAAAATTTTTTTTCTATATTTTTAAAAGCTTCGATTAATAAATCAATATCTTTTTTTTCATTAAAAATTCCAAAAGAAATCCTTACAGGAGTCATATTCTTTAATAAATATTTATTTGAAATCGATTGAATAACATGAGATACATTTTTTAATGTTCTAGAACTACAAGAACTTCCCTTAGAAATAGCAATACCCATTAAATCTAAATGAAAATACAATAAATGATCTTTTTTTGGATAAAAAAAATTCAATATAGTAGGAATACTTTTATCAAAAGAATCTGATAAACCATTAAAAATAATATTAGGAATTATTTTTTTCAATTCTGAAATACAATAAGATTTTAAATTTCTAATTTTTTCTATATGATTCATAAAATTACAATAAGATAAATGTAAGGCTTCCGATAAACCAAGAATTCCATAAACATTTTCTGTTCCTGAACGAATTCCATATTCTTGATTTCCCCCTGTAATTAATGATTTTATTTTTTTTATTAATTTTTCCCTAACAAAAATAAATCCTATTCCTTTCGGTCCATAAAATTTATGTGCACTAGCAGTGGCGAAATCAAAAGGTAATTGATTCATATTAATGGGAAAGTTCCCAATCATTTGAATTGTATCGGAATGAAAATAAGCGTTATTTTCTTTACAAAGAGTCCCCACTTTATCTATTTCTAATAGATTACCTATTTCGTTATTAGCGTACATTAAACTCACAAGAATTTTTTTAGAACGATTTTTTTTTAATAGAATTTCCAGATGATTTAAATCTATAGTTCCTTTATCTTTAATTTTAATCAGTTCTACAAAAACTTTATATTTACAACATAAATCTGAAACTGTTTGTAATACGGAATGATGTTCCAATGGAGAAGTCAATATATATTGAACTTTTAAATCCATGACCGCCGATCTCAAAATTATGTTGTTCGCCTCCGTTCCACCAGAAGTAAAGATGATTTCATATGGAGAAGACTTTATATTTTTTGCTATACGAATTCTAGATTCTTCTATTATAGAACGAGCTTCTCTTCCATAACGGTGTTGTGTAGAAGAGGGATTTCCAAATGAATATTTTAATGCATTCACCATAACTTTTATAACTTCGTTTCTTACAGGTGTTGTAGCCGCATTATCCAAGTATGCTCGTTTCATTAAATTAATTCTTTATAGAAAGTTAAAAATATAAGATTCTAACAAATATATAGCTTCTTATATAATAAAACTCCGTAGGCTAAAAAATATTTAAAAAAATACTTCATTTGTATATTTATGATTGATCCTAGTCTTTATTAGAATAATTATAAGATTTTATATCTTCTACTTATTTATTAGTTTTTTTTTAAAAATGTTATTAAAATGTCTATTTTATTTTTATTTAAATTAAGTAAATATGAAAATAAATGTTGGATTTTCGGTCCTAATGGGGTTCATGATTGGAATTATTACATGTTATTTTTTTGGAAAAAAAACAATATTAAAAAAATATATTCAATTATTAGAAAAAGCTAATATTAAAGCAAAAAAGATTATAAAAAATGCAGAAAAAGAAGGAGATTCTATAAAAAAAAATAAAATTTTTCAAGCAAGAGAAAAATTTATAGAACTTAAATCTAAATATGAAAAAGACATTCATTTTAGAGAAAAAAAAATAATTAATATAGAAAATCAAACAAAAGAAAAAGAAAATAGACTTTCAAAAGAAATTGAAATTTATTTTAAAAGAAATAATCGCCTAGAAGAAAAAATGCTTGATTATGAAAAAAAATTTCAAATTATTCAAAAAAAACAGGAAGAATTTAACAATATTCATATGAAACAAGTAGAATTACTTGAGGAAATATCCGAATATTCTTCTGAAGAAGCTAAAAATGAATTAATTGAAATACTCAAAGAAGAAGCAAAAGTAAAAGCACAATCACATATACAAAACATTATAGAAGAATCACAATTAACTGCTAAAATGCAAGCAAGAAAAATTATAATTCAAGCTATCCAAAGAATTGGGACGGAACAAGCAGTTGAAAATTCTGTATCTATTTTTAACATAGAATCAGATGATGTAAAAGGACGTATTATTGGACGAGAAGGAAGAAACATAAGATCTTTGGAAAAAGAAACAGGTGTAGAAATTATTGTAGATGATACTCCAGAAGCAATTCTTTTATCTTGTTTTAATCCTATACGAAGAGAAGTAGCTAGATTAGCTCTTCATAAATTGGTAATAGATGGTCGTATACATCCTGCAAGAATTGAAGAAATTGTATCAAAAACCGAAAAACAAATTGAAGAAGAAATCATAGAAATAGGAAAAAAAAATATAATTGATTTAGGGATTCATTCTATACATCCAGAATTAATTAGAATGATAGGACGAATGAAATACCGTTCTTCTTATGGACAAAATCTTTTACAACATTCTCGAGAAGTTTCTCATTTATCCGGAATATTAGCTTCTGAATTAGGATTAAATTCAAAATTGGCAAAACGTGCAGGATTATTACACGATATTGGAAAAGTTCCTGAAAAAGAATCTGAACTTTCTCATGCTATTTTAGGAATGCAATGGGCTGAAAAATATGGAGAAAATGTGGAAATTTGTAACGCTATAGGATCTCATCATGATGAAATAGAAATGAAAACTCTCATTTCTCCCATTGTACAGGTATCGGATTCTATTAGTGGAGCACGTCCTGGAGTAAGAAAAAATTCTTTTGAATCTTATTCAAAAAGATTAAAAAACTTGGAAAATATAGCTTTCAGTTTTTATGGAGTTAATAAGGCTTTTGCTGTACAAGCAGGTAGAGAACTACGTGTTTTAGTAGAAAGCGAAAAAATAGATGATAAAAAAGCTTTTCAATTATCTTGTGATATAACAGAAAAAATAAAAAAAGAAATGACTTATCCTGGTCAAATAAAAGTAACAGTAATTAGAGAAACCAGAGCTGTACAAATAGCCAGATAAAATAAAAAAAATCATGAAAGAGTCTATCACTTCATTTATCGAAAAATATTTTCTTCATTTTAACGCTCTATCTTTATCAGAAGCAGCTAAAGCCTATAAATATCATATTAAAAATAATGGAAAAATGATGATAACATTAGCGGGAGCTATGAGTACTGCAGAATTAGGAAAAATTCTAGCTGAAATGATACGAAAAGATAAAGTTCATATTATTTCTTGTACTGGGGCTAATTTAGAAGAAGATATAATGAATTTAATAGCTCATACACATTATAAAAAAATTTTTAATTATAGGGATTTAACTCCTGATGAAGAAAAATCTTTTTTAAAAAAAGGTTTTAACCGTGTTACGGACACTTGTATTCCAGAAGAACAAGCTTTTAAACAATTACAAAAACCTATTTTCAGGATTTGGAAAAGAGCTCAAGAAAAGGCCGAAAGATATTTCCCCCATGAATATATTTATCAATTATTACTGGAAAATATTTTAGAACCCTATTACAATATTAATTCAAAAGATAGTTGGGTCTTAGCTGCAGCAAAAAAAAATTTACCTATAGTAGTTCCAGGTTGGGAAGATAGTACAATAGGAAATCTTTTTTCTTCATATTGTATAAAAAAATTATTTTCTCCATTTATCGTAAAAAATGGAATCGAATATATGATTTATTTAGCAAAATGGTATCAAAAAGAATCTATAAAAAATAAAATAGGATTCTTCCAAATAGGCGGAGGAATATCTGGGGATTTTCCTATTTGTGTTGTTCCTATGCTATCACAAGATATAGGATTAAAAAATACACCTTTTTGGGCTTATTTTTGTCAAATTTCTGATTCTACTACTAGTTATGGATCCTATTCAGGAGCTATTCCTAACGAAAAAATAAGTTGGGGAAAATTAGAAAAAAATACTCCTAAATTTATTATTGAATCAGACGCAACTATTGTTGCTCCATTAATTTTTGCATATATATTAAATATGTAATTTATTCTAACTTGTTTATTTATGTAACTTCTTTACATAAATAAAAAATTTCATAATGAATAATTACGATATTGTTATTATAGGTTCTGGTCCAGGAGGTTATATTTCTGCTATTCGTTCAAGTCAACTCGGTCTTCGGACAGCTATTATAGAAAAACATCAAAAATTAGGTGGGACCTGTCTAAATGTAGGATGCATTCCTTCCAAATCACTTTTATATTCTTCCAAATATTTTCTTTTTGCGAAAAAACAACACTATCTACATGGAATTTTTTACGAAAAATTATCCTTAGATTTCGAAAAAATGATGAAAAGAAAAAACGATATAGTAAAAAAAATAAATGAAGGGGTTCAATATTTAATGAAAAAAAATAAAATTGATTTATATCAAGGAATAGCATCGTTCAAGACTAATCATAGTTTATCTATCATAGATAAAAAATCTTTAAAAGAAATAAAAAAAATACAATTTCAATATTGTATTATAGCAACAGGATCCAAACCTACCTGTCTTCCTTCATTAAATTTTGATATAAAAAAAAGAATTATTTCCTCTACAGAAGCCCTTTTTCTAAATGAAATACCAAAAAAATTAATAGTAATAGGAGGAGGAATTATTGGATTAGAATTAGGTTCTATTTATCATAGATTAGGAAGTCAGGTGATTATTATTGAAACTATGGATAAAATTATATCAAATATGGATCATTCCTTAAGTAAGGAAATTCAAAAAATTTTGGAAAAATCTTCTATTCAAATAGAAAATTCCTTATTAATAAATAATATAGAAACATTAGAAGATACTAAAGAAGTAATGGTTCATGTTAAAAATAAAAATAATGGAAAAAAAATGAAATACATAGGGGATTATTGTCTCCTATCAATAGGAAGAGATCCCTATACTAAAAATCTTGGATTGGAAAATATAGGTATAAAAAAAGATAAAAAAGGATTTATCCTGGTTAATGATTTTTTACAAAGTTCTATAAATAATATCTATGCTATAGGAGATGTAATAGGAGGAAAAATGTTAGCACATAAGGCAGAAGAAGAAGGATTATACGCTTCAGAACACATAGCTGGACAAAAACCAAATAAAATAAACTATAACTTGGTCCCTTCCGTAATCTATACTCATCCTGAAGTTTCCAGCGTTGGAAAAACAGAAAAAGAAATAAAAAAAGAAGGAATAGAATATAATATAGGAATTTTTCCAATGAAAGTATTAGGAATAGCACTTGCAAGTGGCCATACATCAGGTTTTGTAAAAATTTTATCCCATAAAAAAACGGATGAAATACTAGGAGTTCATATGATAGGGGAACATGCCTCAGATATGATTATGGAAGCCACTGTAGCAATGGAATTCCGTGCTTCTTCAGAGGATATTTATAGAATATGTCATCCTCATCCAACTTTTAGCGAATCTATCAAAGAAGCGGCATTATTGAGTTTTGAAAATAATTCAATACATATGTAATCACCAGATTACAGGATCTTTCCCTTTTTTAATCAAAAATTGATTAGCTTTTAAGAAATGTTTTGATCCAAAAAATCCAAGATTTGCAGAAATAGGAGATGGATGAGAAGTCTTTAAAAGATAATGATTATTGGAAGAAGAATGAATTATAGACTCTTTTTTTTTTGCATATTTTCCCCATAATAAAAAAACAATATTTTTTTTTTATTGGAAATTATACGGATTATTTGATCCGTAAAGATTTCCCATCCCCTATTTTTATGAGATCCAGGTATACCCATTCTTACTGTTAAGATAGAGTTAAGTAATAAAACCCCTTGTTTTGCCCAAACGATTAAAGATCCACTAGAAGGAAAAAATTTCCTTTCAAAACAACTATTCACTTCTATAAATATATTTTTTAATGAAGGTGGAAAAGAAATACCTTTAGGAACAGAAAAGGAAAGACCATCGGCTTGATTTTTTTTATAATAAGGATCTTGTCCTAAGATAACTACTTTAACTTCTTGAAAAGGGCAATAATTGAAAGAGGAAAAAATATTTTTTTTATCTGGAAAACATATATGATCTCTATATTCTACTTTAATGAAATTTAATAATGATTGAAAATAAGGTTTATTCCATTCCTTTTTAATAAAATATTTCCAATTACAATTCATTTTATTACTTTTTTTTATTCCTAATGTTTATGGAAATTTCAAACTTCCTGAATAATTAACTTTAGTTACATATTTATCAAAAATAGTATTTTTACTATGAAAAAAATAATAGAAATTGAAAGCCCCCTTTTTTCTCAATAAAAAAATGGATTAATTAATGGGAATCTATTATGTATAGAATAAATAGTATCTAAAAAAAAATGATCAAAAAATGAACGATAAATTCTATATTAGAATTTTCTATGGACCCCATCATGTAAAAAATTCTTCTTCTTAAGAAGATTATCCTTGGATTCTAAATGATTTTCATCCAATACACAACAATTCACTGGACAAATAATTGCACATTGAGGTTCTTCATAAAAACCAACACATTCTGTACATTTTTCTGATACAATAAAATAAATATCCTTTTTTTTAGGATTTTTAGGTTTTGTTTTTTCTTTAGATGTCCCATCTGATATTCTCCATTTTTTCCCTCCTTCATATATTGCATGATTAGGACATTCCAATTCGCAAGCTCCACAATTTATACATTCCTCTGTTATTTTTATAGACATTTAAATTAAATAAGATAATTTCATTAATTAAATTAATAGAATAATATTATGATTCAAGTTTTTGATGAATTAGGTCATTTTCTTCGAAAATTTAAGAAATTTTATGTAAATGAAAAATATATTTCAAGTCATTTTAGAAAATTTTTTTATCCTTTTCAAAATATTATTCAAAAAATTCCAACTTTCAATAGTGGGTTTAGAAAAGAATATTTATTAATTACTATTGAACAATGGGGAAATATACTTAGAAAAGTAATTATAGAATATTGGATTAAACAATATTCTTGAAAAAAAAACCAATAAAAATTGTTTTAGTAATTATTCCAGGTAATATACAAATAGTTGTATTTCATGATTTCTTATATGTTATTTTATCAGGAAATCGTATTTTAATAAAATTTTCCGAGGAATAAAATTTATTTTTTCCATTTTTATGAAAAAAAATTACTTATATAAATTATTTATTGAAAAATAAAATTTACTAAAAATTTTTTCAAAGAAAAATATAATTATGTTATAGAAAGCGGAAGTAATAATCCAGCTCTTTATTTCGAATATTATTTTCGAAAATATCCTATGATTCTTAGAAAAAAACGACCATCTATAGATAGACTAAAAAAAATGAAAATAATAGAGATTTAATCTCTTTAAATAGAGATATACTAACTTATTCTGGAATAGGATATAGAAATGTTGGAAAAATATTTATTCCTTTTATACGTACGATGAATAGATATTCTATTCATAAAAATGATCTAATTTTTTTAATAGAAAATAAAGACTATCATAGTCCAATATATGTAGTTTTCTACGAATTTTATAAAAATTAAAACGATTTAAAAATATCTAT
Organism: Blattabacterium sp. (Cryptocercus kyebangensis); assembly: GCF_003226855.1. Classification (NCBI taxonomy): domain Bacteria; kingdom Pseudomonadati; phylum Bacteroidota; class Flavobacteriia; order Flavobacteriales; family Blattabacteriaceae; genus Blattabacterium; species Blattabacterium sp. (Cryptocercus kyebangensis). The sequence goes on along the minus strand of NZ_CP029820.1, from coordinate 146,612 downwards.
TAAAAAAAATAGAGAACATATACAATGTATAGTATCAAAAAATATTTTTACAAATGAAGTATCTTTTGGAAAAATAAAAAATCCTAAATTAAATGATTATGCCAATAATATTGATACAATCCTATTTCTTATAGAAGAAGATCATTAAAATGGAATCTTAATAACTAATTTATCTTTTTCTATATACTTTTTTCTTAAAATTTTTCCACTTATTATAGGTGCTTCTAATCCATTTTTCAAAAAAATATTACAGATAAAAATTCTAGATTCATCCCAAACTTTTTCTTTTATAAAACTTTCTAAGGTCATTTTACCTCCCTCCACAATTAGAGAAAGAATTTTTTTTTTGTGTAAATAATTTAAGATATTTTTTATTACTCTTTTATCAAAAGAAATCTGAACAAATTCTGTATTTCTACGGTTTTCTTTTTTTTTCTCTGTAAAAATAATTGTGTATTTCGTTCTATCTAAAACAAAATAAGAATCGGATATACTTAAATTTCTATCAAGGACAATTCTAATAGGATTATTTCCAAACCATTTTCTAACGTCTAATTTTGGATTATCATTGATAACCGTTTTTCTACCAACTAAAATACTATCCTCTTCAGATCTCCATTTATGACTCAATTGTCTAGAATAAACTCCACTAATCCATGAATTTTTTTTTATTAAATCATCCATAAACCCGTCATAACTTTGTGCCCACTTCAATATAACATAAGGTCTATTTTTTTCATAGAAAGTAAAAAATCTTTTATTCAAAAAACGGCATTCATTTTTTAATACATTTTCTATTACCTCTATTCCACATTCCCTTAATTTTTTTATCCCTAATCCATTTACCTTATCACAAGGATCTTTTATTCCTATTACAACTCTAGGAATCCTATTTTTAATAATTAAATCAACACAAGGGGGGGTTTTACCAAAATGAACACATGGTTCTAATGTTACATAAAGTGTAGAATCCACCAACAAGGATACATCTTTCACAAAATTAATAGCATTTTTCTCTGCATGAAACATACCTACTTTATAATGCCATCCTTCTGAAAGGATCAATCCATTTCTTTCTATAACACATCCTACCATAGGATTAGGGGAGGTCATCCCTAATCCATTTTTAGCCAATTGAATAGCTCTATACATAAAGATTTTTTTATATTCCATTTTTAAAAATTTAATATGGAGATCAAGAATTCCATATCTTCCAAGATTCTTCTGCTTGAATACGAAACATTTCTAATCCATTTCGAATCATTGCTCCTTTTTCCTCTCCTTTTTTTAAAAATAAAGTTTTAGGTGGATTATAAACTAAATCATAGAGATAATGATGAGAAGATATATATTCATAAGGTAAAGAAGGACATAAATTTATTTTTGGATAAGTTCCTAAAGGAGTACAATTAATAATAATTTTATAATTTTCTAATAAATCTTGATTAATTTCTTCATAACCAAAAAAATCTTTATTTTTTTTCCTAGAAACATATTTATGATATATTCCTAATTTATTTAAAATAAAGGAAATAGAACTGGAAACCCCCCCAGTTCCTAAAATTAATGCTTTTGGATTTTTATATGATAATTTATTTATATCCTTTTTAAAGGATAATTCAAAACCTAAAATATCTGTATTGTATCCAATACGATTTTTTTCCTTATCAATTTTTACAACATTTACAGATCCAATAATTTTTGCTTCTGGCATTAATTCAGTAATAAAAGAAATGATGCTTTTTTTATATGGAATAGTAATATTGCATCCTTTTAAATAAGGATTATTAAAAATAGATAAAACTTCCTCTATATTTGGAATATCGAATATTTCATAAGTAACTTTAAGAATAGATTCTTTTTTAAATTTTTTTAGAAAAAATTTCTTTGAAAAAGAATAACTAATTCCTTTTCCAATCAATCCAAAAATATATTTATGGTTTTTTTTTTTAGAAAAACTACTACATTTTATCATTCTTCTCTTTTTAATCTCATTCTCTCTCTATATATAGCTCGTAATATTTCATTTCTTCTTCCTTCAGAAGGTTTTATATATTGTTGTTTTTCTCTAAAATCCTTTAAAATACGAGTTTTATCAAATTTTTTTTTGCATTTTTTTAGAGCTTTATCAATAGATTCTCCTTCTCTAACTGTCGTAATTAATACCATATAAAAAAATAATTGAAATAAAAAATCATAGTGGACACTATCGGATTTGAACCGACGACCTCTACTCTGTCAAAGTAGTGCTCTAAACCAACTGAGCTAAATGTCCTTTTTTACAAAATTAAGTATTTTTTATTTATGTAATAACAAGAGAATTGATTATTATCCTTAATTAAAAATAGACTATATAAATTAAAAAAAATGTTACATAATATATTAGAAAAATCTATAGAAAATTTAAAAGGATTAAGCTTAAAAAAAGCACGTTTATTCAAAATAGAATTAAATATTCATACATACGAAGATTTTCTTTTTTTTTATCCAAAAAAATATGTCAATTATCCCATATTAGAGGATATATCGGAATTAAAATTAAAAAAAAAAACTTACGAAAGTATCATACAAATATCGGGAAAAATTACAAAAATTGAAGAAGTTAATTATAGAAATAAAAAAGGAAAAATATTAATAGCACGTTTAGAAAATAAAACGGGATTTATTGAATTACTATGGTTCCATAAAACCAATTTTTTCAAAAGAAATATAAAAAAAAACGTTCCTATAATAGTTTATGGAAATATTAAATATTTTCAAAAAAAAATTCAAATTATTCATCCAAATATTCAAAAATTTCAATTATTAAAAAAATTTCTTTCCATATTTCCTATATACTCTATATCTAAAAAACTAAAAAAAAATGGAATAAGTAATTTTTTTATGATCAATTTATTGAAAAATATAATAGAAGAATCAAAAAATAATATAGAAGAATTTTTTTTTCAGGATTTGATGAAAAAAAAATTAATGCATAGAAGAGAAGCATTGATTCAAATCCACTTTCCACAATCTTTAGAAAAACTATTCCAAGCACAATATCGTTTAAAATTTGAAGAGTTATTTTTTTTTAAACTATCTCTACTATCCAAAAAAAATAGAAATAAAAAATTTTTATATAGTTATCCTTTTTTTAAATTAGGCAAAAATTTTTACAAATTTTACAAATATTGTTTACCATTTTCTTTAACAGAAGAACAAAAAAGAGCTTTTAAAGAAATACGAAATGACTTAAAAAAATCCATTCAGATGAATCGATTATTACAAGGAGATGTAGGATGTGGAAAAACGATAATTGCTGTATTATCTATGCTTACTGCATTGGATAATGGATACCAATCTTGTTTAATGGTTCCTACTGAAGTTTTAGCTATACAACATTATTTTTCTATTCAGAAAATGGTTTCTTTAATTGGAATTAGAACTGCTTTATTAACAAGTTCTATCTCTATGAAAAAACGAAAATGTATATATCGTGATCTTCTTACAGGTAGAATATCTATTCTTATAGGAACACACACTTTAATTCAAGAAACAGTTCATTTTCAAAATCTTGGATTAGCAATAATTGATGAACAACAACGTTTTGGTGTAGAGCAAAGAGCTAAAATTTTGGAAAAAAATAAAAAACCACCTCATATTTTGATTATGACAGCTACCCCTATTCCTAGAACCTTATCAATGACTCTTTATCATGATTTAAATATTTCCATTATCAAAGAATTACCTTTAGAAAGAAAACCAATAAAAACCATTCATTTTTGGAATAAAAAAAGACCTAAGGTACTTGAAATTATAAAAAATCAAATTTTGAAAGGAAGACAAATATACATTATATATCCTACTATAGAAAAATCAAAAAAAAATGAATATCAAAATTTGATAAATGGCTATCAAATCCTAAAAAAAGAATTCCAAAATTTAGAAAATAAAATAGGAATTCTACATGGTAGAATGAACTATCAAGAAAAAAATATTCAAATGGATCGATTTTTAAGTGGAAAAAATAAAATAATGGTTTCTACTACGGTGATAGAAGTAGGAGTTGATGTTCCTAATGCTTCAGTTATTTTAATAGAAAATGCAGATTGTTTTGGATTATCTCAATTACATCAATTAAGAGGGCGAGTTGGTAGAGGCCCATATCAAAGTTATTGTTTTCTTATGACAAATGAAAAAATAAGCATTGAAAGCCGTTTTAGAATGAAAGTAATGTGCCAGACTAATGATGGATTAGAAATATCTAAAAAAGATCTTAAATTACGAGGGAGTGGAGATTTAATAATAGGGACAAAACAAAGTGGAAAAAGTTGTTTACGAATGGCAAATCTTATAAAAGATTATAAATTAATGAAAGAAGTAATCCCAATTGCTCAAAATTTTTTTTACAAAAAATCCAATTTTTTTTTAAATCATAGAGTTTATAAATACTATAATAAATACTTATGGAAAAAATAAGTTAGTTGATTTGCAAGAAATCTAAAAACATGAATGATATATATATATGTATAGTTTGAATAGTTTACAACGTAAAATTATAAAAACAATTAAAGGGCCAGTTCTTGTTATTGCTGGAGCTGGATCTGGAAAAACACGTATTATAACACATAGGATTGTTCATATGATCAATAATTTAGGAATAAATCCATCTAATATATTGGCTTTAACTTTTACTAATAAAGCGGCTAAAGAAATGAAAAATCGTATTTCAAATATGATGAATAAAACTGATTTTAGTTTAATTTCATTAGGAACTTTTCATTCTATATTTTCTGGAATTTTACGAAAAGAATCTCATTGGCTTGGTTACAAATCTAATTATACTATTTATGATCAAAGAGATTCAGAAAATGTTATAAAAAAAATATTAGACGATACAAATTTTAAAACATCTTTTAGTCCCATAAATATTAGAAAAAAAATATCTGAATATAAAAATAATTTATTCGATAAATTAAGAAAAAAAGAAAAATTCTATTATAAGGATATAAAAAAAATTTATGAAATTTATGTAAAAAGATGCTCAAAAGCCGAAGCTTTAGATTTTGATGATATACTGCTTCATACAAATTATTTATTTTTTCGTTTTCCAAATGTACTGCATAAATACCAAGAAAAATTTCAATATATACTGATTGATGAATATCAGGATACCAATTTTTCTCAAAGCACTATCATTAAAAAATTATCCTATAAATATAGAAATATTTTTGCAGTAGGCGATGATGCGCAAAGTATTTATGCTTTTCGGGGAGCAAATATTTCAAATATTTTAAATTTTCATAAAGAATACAATGAAGCCAAAATTTTTCGTCTTGAACAAAATTATCGTTCCACTAATCACATAGTAGAGGCCTCTAATAAAATTATTTCTTTTAATAAAAATCAACTTTTTAAAAAAGTTTGGACCAAAAACGAAAAAGGAGATGAAATAAAAATATATGGGGCTTTTTCAGAAAAAGAAGAAGCACAATATATTGCTGATTATATCCTTTTTCAGAAAAAAATTAAAAAATTTCAAAACAAAGACTTTGCTATTCTTTATAGAACAAATACACAATCCCATATTCTAGAATATGCAATGAAAGAAAAAAATATACCCTATAAAATAGGTGGATCTATATCATTTTATAAACGTAAAGAAATTCAAGATTTATTAGCTTATTTTAGAATTATCAATAACCAAAAAGATGAGGAATCTTTATTAAGAATAATCAAAAAAAAAATAAACAATAAAAAAACTATTAAATTAATATTAATATTCTCTCAAAAAGAGAATAAAACTATATATAATATTTTAAAAAATCTGAATATATATCATCCGTACATAAAAATACATAAAAAAACAAAAGATAAATTAGAAAATTTAATTTTTATAATAGAAAATTTTCGTTTAAAATTAAAAGATAAAAATACATATACAATAGCCAAATATATAATTAATTTTTTATTGAAAGAAAACAAAAAGAACAATTATAATCATGATAATTTTAAACTTATATTGGATAATATATCTCATTATATTAATGATCAAAAACAATTAAAAGAAAATGGAGATATAAGTTTATCTGGTTTTTTACAAAATTTTTCTTTAAAAGAAGGAATAAATGAAAATGAAGAAGAAAATAAAGTTTCGTTAATGACAATTCATTTATCTAAAGGGTTAGAGTTTCCAGTTATTTTTATTACAGGGTTAGAAGAAAATTTATTTCCTTCAAAATCTAGTTTAGAAAACCAATTAAAACTTGAAGAAGAACGTCGTTTATTCTATGTTGCTTTAACCAGAGCTCAAAAAAAAGCTGTATTAACTTATACAAAATATCGTTTTTTATGGGGTAAAAAAATTGTGAATATTCCTAGTCGTTTTATTCATGAACTCAATGAAAAGTTTATTGAAAAAAAAAAAATATCAATTCCTAATTATTCATACAAATTAAAAAAAACTGATTATGAAAAAACATTAATAAAAAAAGGAATAAAAGTATTTCACAAAAATTTTGGAATAGGAACAATTCTAGATATACAAAGACAAAATGAAATAGCTATAATTAAATTTCAACAATCAGGAGAAAAGAAAATTTTACTAAAATTAGCTAAACTGATTATTTATTCATAAACTTTTTTCCATCCATTTTTATTATGGAAGATAAAAAGATAAAAGTAAATTTTAGTCTACAAAAACTAATTTGTTTCGTAGCAGTAATTTTATTTTTCATTAAATTAATTACTTGGCATATAACTTCTTCTATTTCTATATTTAGTGATGCTATGGAAAGCATAACCAATATAATTAGTGGATTTATAGGATTATATAGTCTTTATGTATCTTCTTTACCTAAAGATCACAATCATCCATATGGTCATGGAAAAATAGAATTTATATCCACAGCAATAGAAGGTTTTTTAATTTTTTTCGTAGGAATTATCATTTTTATAAAAACTTTTATACGTGTAAAAAATCATGAAACGATCTTCTTCCTAAGATTAGATTATGGAGTTTATTTAATGTCTTTCACAGCAATTATTAATTACTTTTTAGGTATTTTTGTCTGTAAAATAGGAAATAAAAATGGAGCTTTAACGTTAATAGCTAGTGGAAAACATCTTCAAATAGATACCTATTCTACTTTTGGTCTAGTGATAGGATTAATATTACTAAATATAACTAAATGTATATGGATTGATTCTATTATTTCTATTATTTTTTCCTCTCTAATTTTTTATACAGGGTTAAAATTATTAAGATATGCTACGGCTGGAATTATGGATGAATCTGATAAAAAACTTTTAAAAAAGTTATCTTTTTATATAAATGAAAAAAGAGATATTCATTGGATTGATCTTCATCATTTAAAAATCATTAAATATGGAAGTTCTTTACATATTGATTGTCATCTAACTGTCCCATGGTTTTTTAATATAAAAGATGCTAATCAAGAAGTCCTAAAATTAACAAAATTAACAAAAGATAAATTTGGAAATAAAGTAGAATTATCTGTACACGTAGATGCTTGCACAGAAAATCATTGTTTCACCTGTTTCAATAATTCATGTAGAGTTAGAAAAAATTTTTTTCAAAAAAAAATTCTTTGGACGTTAGATAAAACTTCATATTACAATAATAATAGAAGAAAAGATCTTATTTTTATAAAAAAAAATAAATATGGAATATAATACTAATCGTTTTAAATTAGTTATACCAGAATATGGAAGAAATATTCATAAAATGATCGATTATGCGATAAAAATAAAAAATAGAAAAGAACGTAATCGTTGCGCATGGAGTATCATTAAATTAATGACGTATTCCAATCCTAGATTTAAAATTCCTTATTTTCAACATAAATTATGGAATCAATTATTTATTATGTCTAAATACCAATTGGACATTGATCCACCTTTTCCAAAACCAAATCCAGAAAAAAGAAAAATTTATCATTATAAAAAAGTTGTATACCCTGAATATTTAACCGATTTTCGATATTATGGAAAAATTATAAGAAATATGATACATGTAGCCATACATTGTAAAAATAGTAAAAAAAAAGAAGGATTATTCTATGCTATAGCAAATACCATGAAGAAAAATTATTTAAGATGGAATAAAAATATTGTAGAAGATGGTGTCATATTTAAAGATTTAAAAGACCTTTCAAAAGGAAAAATTTGTTTAATGAATAAAACAAATCCATTATTACAATATTCCTATCTTTTAAATCCCAAAAGAAAAAAAAATTATATGAGAAAAAAAACATGAATATGAAAAATAATGGCTTCTTTTAAAATAGAAGGTGGAAATTTTTTAAGTGGAGAAATAAAACCACAAGGAGCAAAAAATGAAGCTTTACAAGTTTTATGTGCAGTTTTATTGACATCAGAAAAAATAAGAATAAAAAATATTCCAGAAATAGGAGATGTTAAATGTTTGATAAAAATTCTTAAAAATTTAGGAGTTCTAGTAAAAAAAAATAATATTGGAGATTATACTTTTCAAGCAAAAGACATTTACCTTGAATATTTAAACACGAAAAAATTTTTTAGTGAGTATGGAAAATCTATTAGGGGGTCTGTCATGATTGCTGGTCCTTTATTAGCTAGATTTGGAAAAGTATGTATGCCAATTCCAGGAGGGGATAGAATTGGTCGTAGACGTTTAGATATTCATTTAAGAGGGTTTGAATCCTTAGGAAGTCATATAGATTATAAAGAAGATAAATATTTCTATATTTATTCTAAATATTTAACAGGCCAATATCTTCTTCTAGAAGAAGCTTCTGTAACAGGGACAGCGAATATTATCATGGCCTCCACTTTAGCTAAAGGAAAAACAACTATTTATAATGCTGCTTGTGAACCATATATTCAACAATTATGTAGATTATTGAATAGAATGGGAGCCAAAATAAAAGGAATAGGTTCTAATTTAATTCATATTATCGGAGTTACAGAATTAAGTGGATGCACACATACCATTTTACCTGATATGGTAGAAATAGGAAGTTGGATAGGATTAGCAGCAATTACTAGTTCCGAAATAAAAATTCGAAATGTTAGTTGGAAAAATCTAGGAATAATTCCAAATACATTTAAAAAAATGGGAATAAAATTAGAAAAAAAAAATGATGATATTTATATTCCATCTCAAAAATATTATAGAATAAAAAAATTATTAAATAACGCTATATTAACAATATCCGATTCCCCATGGCCAGGATTAACTCCAGATTTGTTAAGTATTTTAACAGTTGTAGCCACTCAAGCAAAAGGAAGTGTTTTGATTCATCAAAAAATGTTCGAAAGCAGATTATTTTTTGTAGATAAACTGATTGAAATGGGTGCACAAATAATATTATGTGATCCTCATAGAGCAACTATTATTGGATTAAATCATCAATCTTTTTTGCGAGGATCTATCTTAAATTCTCCAGACATACGTGCAGGTATATCCCTTTTAATAGCAGCACTTTCTGCTAAAGGAACTAGCATAATAAAAAATATAGAACAAATAGATAGAGGATATGAAAATATTGATCAACGATTACGTATTTTAGGAGCAAATATTTCACGAATAGAATAATTTTTTACTTTTTCTCCAGTAATATGGATTAATAGGGTTCTTTTCCCTCCATAATCCCATTTTATTTTTTTTCGCTATATTTTCTATTTTTTTATATTGAATATTTTTAGAAAATTTCCATACCCAAGCTAAACCTGATTTTAGTATCTCCTTCCCTAAATCTTTATTATTCTCATAAAGGACTAATCCAACAAAACGATTGTATCTATCTCTTTTCACATTTTTAATTATAACTATTTTATTCAAAATTTTTTTTATTAAAAAATTTTTTGCTATTATCCCATAAGCTTGATTTTTTTCTGGGCAATCTATATCCGAAATCCTTATTTTGTAATCTTTCATTTTTTTTTCATAAATTTTAAAAGTATCTCCATCATAAATTTTAATCACTTTTCCTGTAATTTGCGATATTATCGATAATGAAATAATGAAAAAAAACTTAACAAAAAAAGTCATATTTTATTTTTTTTAAGAAAAAAATATTTTCCAAATTTTCATGTATAAACCAATAATTGAATTAAAAATAATTTTTTATACAATTTATTATTATTCCCAAAATCAATTAACTTTATATATAATATAAATGAATAAATGAAAAAAATAAGATACAATAATAATGAAAAATTATGGAAAAATTCGAATATATAACTAAAGGAGGATTAAAAAAATTACAACAAGAAATAGAAAGACTAGAAAATATAGAACGGCCAAAAATATCAATGCAAATAGCTGAAGCAAGAGATAAAGGAGATATTTCAGAAAATGCAGAATATGATGCAATAAAAGAAGCACAAGGATTCTTAGAAATGAATATAGCTAAATTAAAAAAAAAACTATTCAATGCAAGAATTATAGATGAATCACAAATAAATAGAACTAGAGTCTCTATTTTATCTACAGTAAGAGTTAAAAATATAACCTATGGAGGAGAACAAATATATACCTTAGTTCCAGAAGGAGAAGCCGATTTAAAATCAGGTAAAATTTCTATAAATACTCCTATATCTACAGGGTTACTTGGTAAAAAAGTAGGAGAAATGGCCCATATTCATTTACCTAATAAGATGATACTTGATTACGAAATTTTAGAAATAGGATTTAGTGAATAGAGATATATTTACAAAAATAATTAAAAATGAAATTTCCGCTTATAAAATAGCAGAAAATTCTGATCATTTAGCTATTTTAGATATTTATCCAGTAAAAATTGGACATACTTTAGTGATTCCCAAAAAAAAAAATGTAGAAAAAATATTTTCTCTTACAGAAAAAGAATTTATCTCTATTATGTCTTTTACTCGAAAAGTAGCTATAGGTCTTGAAAAGATAATACCTTGTAATCGGATAGGAATATTTGTTCTTGGATTTGAAATTCCTCATGTTCATATACACTTAATTCCTATGGATGAAGAAAGTGATGGAGATTTTTCTAAAAGAAGAATAGATTTATCGGAAAAATGTTTTAAAATTTTATCAAATAAAATAAGAAAATCTATTGAAATTTAAAAAAATCATAATTTATTTTATTTATTCCAATGAAATAGGATTTTTAATCCTCTTATTGTATGCAACTTATCTTTAAAGTGAATTTTTTTAGTTAAAGGAGTATATATATGAGAAAGGCCTCCAGTAGCAATTACAAAACAATTTTCTTTTAATTCTTTATTAATACGATTAATAAGACCTTCTACCATACTTAAATATCCATAAATAATCCCACTTTGTATACATGTTTCAGTATATTGTCCTAATATACTAGGAGGTTTTTTTAATTTTATTTTTGAAAGTTGAGCAGTGTTACCAATCAATGCAGACAATGAACTATTTACTCCTGGGGCAATAATAACTCCTTTAAGATGTCCATATTTATCTATACATGTAAAACTTAATGAAGTTCCAAAATCTATTACTAAAGTATTTTCTTTATTTTTATTGTATAATGTATATGCCGCTATAGCATTAGCATATAAATCTGTTCCTAATTGATGAGAATAGTGTTTTATTGGAGAAAAAGAATATCTATCTACTATTATCGGTTTTATTTTGTGTATTTCATATAAAGACTGTTCTACAATGTTCGTAAGAGTAGGAACTACAGATCCAATAACAATATTTTGTATTAATTTTGAAAAAATTCCATATTGTTGATATATATTCCTAAACAATAAAATATATTCATCTAATGATCTATGTGGATTACTATTAATAATCCATGAAAAATTACATTTCAGATTATAATTATTATTAAATAGTCCAAAACGTAGACTGGAATTTCCAATATTTATAGTTAACAACATTATTAAATTCATTTTTTAATAATAAAAAATGTAATTAAATTTGAATTATATTTCATAGTAGTTATCTATTTTTCAGTTATTTATTCTTCTTAAATATAAGAATATGTTTATATATTTTCATAATAAAAAAAAGATTTATTACAAAATAAAAGGAAATGGACGATCTATTGTTTTTTTACATGGATTTATGGAAAGTTCAGAAATTTGGAATTTTTTTTATGATATATTTTCTGAAGAGTATAAGATTCTTTTAATTGACTTTCCTGGTCATGGAAAAAGTTCCTCCTATGAAGAAAAAACTATTTTTACTATGGAAGAAGTAGCTGATATAGTAAAATTTATTTTAGAAAAAGAAAATATAGAAAAATCCATTTTTGTTGGTCACTCTATGGGAGGATATATTGCTCTTGCACTTGCAGAAAAATATCCAGAAATATTTTTGGGTTTATGTTTACTTCATTCTACTGCAGAATCAGATACAAAAGAAAAAAAGAGAAATAGAATTCGTTCTATACAATTTGCAATAAATAATTATCCTTTATTTATCTCTTCTAGTATACAGAAACTGTTTAATCCTAAAAAATTAGATCTTTTGAAAAGAGAAATTAATTTATTAAAAAAAATAACTTTATCTACTTCCTCTAAAAGTGCAATTTCTTTTTTACGAGGAATGTCTATTCGAAAAGACAGAAGATTTTTATTAAAAAAAACAAAATTTCCAAAATTGTATATAATAGGGTTACATGATTTAATTCTTCATAAAAAAAGAATACGTGAAGAAGCAAAATTTGGGTATAATTGCCATTTCATTGAGATATCAACAGGTCATATGGGCCATATAGAAAAACCTAAAGAAATAAGCAAGATATTAGAAAAATTCATGAATTTCATAAAAAATGATTTATTATTATAAATAAAATGGATAAAAATAAATTACGAAAAAAATATCTATTTTACAGAAAATCTTTTTCAAGAGAAGAAGTACTAAAAAAAAGTTATGAAATATTTTTTCAAGTAAAAAAACTATTCATATGGAATAAAAAATATTATCATATTTTTTTACCCATACAGAGAAATAACGAAATAAATACGTTTTTCATTATTAATTTTCTTCATAAAAAAAAAATATATAACAATTCCTCATTCAAATTTTCATAAATTATCTATAGATAATTGTCTTTTTGATAGAAAAACATTGATAAAAATAAATAAATATGGAATTCCGGAACCTATACAAAAGAATATTATTCCTCCTTATTTTATTGAAGTTATATTTGTTCCATTATTAGTTTTCGATTTAAAAGGATATCGTATTGGTTACGGAAAAGGATTTTACGATAGATTTCTTACACTATGTAAAAAAAATGTCCTAAAAATAGGATTGAGTTTATTTGAACCTATAAATTGTATTAAATCAATACATAAAAACGATCTTACAATAGATATAGGAGTCACTATGACTCATACTTTTTTCTTTAAAAATTCAAGAAAAAAATACTTTAAAGATATCCCAAATAATGACCATAAACATAATTAAACTGATAGTTAGAAAACCAATGATCGTAAAACGTTCAAAAATTCTCTCGTTTATCCTTTTCTTAGTTATCATTTCTATCATAATAAATAGTATATAACCTCCATCTAATGATGGAATAGGAAATAAATTCAAAAAAGCTAACCATATAGATAAAGTAGCTGTTAAGGTCCAGAATAATCCCCAATTCCATTGATCAGGGAACTCTTTAGCCATAGAAAAAAAACTACCTATATGTTTGTAAGCTCTAGTTTCTAGATGAAAAACATTTTTAAAAAAAAATATTTGATTTTTTAGAACATCCCAGGATTTTTTTAAACCATAAGGAAAACTTTCAATTATAGAATAATTTTTTTTTTCGAATGAAAAAATTTGATCCATATCTATAAAATCCTTTAAATAAATCCCTAATATACCTTTTTGATTTAAAAAAACTTCCTTTTGAAAAAGCTTTCCATTTCTATTGATAGAAATTAATATAGTTTGGTTCTTATATTTCGATAAAATATCTTTGAGTTGATCGGAAAATAAAATAAATTCCGAATTAATTGCTAAAATTTCATCATTATTTTTCAATCCAGATTTATATGCTCCTGAATTTTTAATTACGTAATTTATAATAGGAGGGACACGAGGTTTAATAAAAAATCTAAATTCTTTTCTATCAAAAAAATATCTTTTTTTATCGTCATTCAATGATAAATGAATAATTTTACCCATACGATCTATAGTAATGGAATTTCCTAAAATAACTGCTTTAGGTATATCATTAAAATATGGTATAAATTTTCCATTTACAAATAGAATTTTATCCCCGTTTTTTAATCCAATTTTTTTACCCAAAGAATCTACTTCAATTCCGTATTTTACATTTTTTGTAGGAAGGAATATATCTCCATATTTAAATAACAAAAAAGAAAAAATAATAATAGATAACAATACATTGGAAATAATCCCTCCTAAAACAATTAATAATCGTTTTACTGAAGACTTTGAACGAAATTCCCAATCTTTCGTACTTTTTTTTTCTGTAGAAGTACTTTTATCTTCTTCTGTTATCATTCCAGATATTTTTACATATCCTCCTAAAGGAATCCACCCTATTCCATAAATAGTCTTTCCTATTTTTTTTTTAAATATAGAAAACCAAGGATCAAAAAACAAAAAAAATCTTTCTACATGGACTTTAAATGCTTTAGCTAACAAAAAGTGTCCTAATTCATGAATAACTATCAATATAGAAACACTAAACAGTAACTGTATGGATCTAACTAAAATAGACGTCATAAGTTATAACATATTTTTTTTCAAATAGTAGATAAATTTAAACCTTTATTTTATTTTTTTACAACACATATATTCTTAGAAGTATATTTAACTATATAATTTTAAATACACATAAATTTGAACTTATCTAATCTTAAAAAAGGAGAAAAAGGAATTATTAAGGGATATAAAAATGAAGATTTTCCTATAAAATTATTAGAATTAGGTATTTTACCTGGTGTTAAATTTGAAATACTTTTCGTTTCTATTTTTTATGATCCACTTTGTATTAGTTATGATCAATCTTGTGTAACATTACGAAAAAAAGAAGCAGAAAATATTATAATAGAACCTATTTAAAATAATGAAAAAAACAATTAAATTGGCTCTTATTGGGAATCCCAATGTGGGAAAAACTTCTTTATTTAATAAATTAACCGGACTTAATCAAAAAGTAGGAAATTACTTAGGTGTAACAATTGATAAAAAAATAGGATATTTTTTTTACAAAAAAATCTATTATCAAATAATCGATCTTCCTGGAACTTATAGCATATACCCATCCTCTGAAGATGAGGAGATAGTGTGTAGATTATTAAATGATAAAAAAAACGTGAATGATTATCCAGATAAAATTATCGTTGTAGCGGATTCATCTAATATAAAAAAAAGTATTCTTTTACTTAGACAAATACAAGATTTAGGATTTCCTGTTTTATTCATATTGAATATGATTGATGAAGCAAAAAAAAAGGGAATTTTTATTGATATAAAAAAATTAAAAAAATTTCTTATAACGGAAATTGTATCAATTAATGCAAGAAAAGGAATAGGAATAGAAAAAGTTAAAAATAAAATAAATAAAATAAACTATAAAAAAAAAAATAACTTCTTGTTTTTTAATCCAAAATTGGATTATCTCACTGCTATTAAAGATGTAAAAATTTGTTATCCAGTTAACTCTTATAGGGCTTGGTATTATTTAGCTAATAATAAAATCTTTTTAAAAAAAGAAGATAAAATTTTAAATAAAATTAAAAAAAAACATAATATTATTTCTAAAAAATTGCAAATTAAAGAAATACTGTATAGATATCAGGAAATAAGTTCCATTTTCTCTAAAACGGTTTCTGAATTTATTTCGGATAAAGAAAGAAATTATTTAAATTTTCAAAAAAAAATAGATAAATCTTTATTAGTCCATCCTTTATGGGGTTATTTAATTTTCTTTTTTTTATTATTCATTATATTTCAAAGTGTTTTTTTTTTATCAGAAAATACTAAAGGATTTATAGAATTTTTTTTTTATATTATTAAAAAAAAACTGGAAAATTTTTATCCAGGTCCTTTAAATAATTTTTTTATACAGGGAATTTTACCTGGAATTAGTACTATTATTACTTTTATCCCACCAATTTTTATTTTATTATTTTTTATTCTTCTTATGGAAGAAAGTGGTTATATAAGTAGAGTAATATTTTTAATGGATAGGATTATGCGTCCATTTGGATTAAATGGAAAAAGTGTGGTTCCTCTTATTTCTAGCTTTTCTTGTTGCATTCCAGCAATAATGGCTTCTAGACATATAGAAAATTCTAGAGATCGTCTAATCACTATTTTAGTCACTCCTTTTATGACATGTTCAGCTAGATTACCTGTTTATACATTAATCATTTCTTTAATTATTCCGGATAAAAAATGGTATTTTATACAACTAAGAGGATTGGTACTCATGGCTATGTACCTATTAGGTCTTTTTTCTGCTCTAAGTATTTCCATGATTATTCATCATTTTATTCTAAAAAAAGATTATAAAAGTCATCTTATTATGGAAATGCCTACTTATAAATATCCTATATTCATCAATATATGGATTCCTTTATGGATAAATATAAAATCTTTTATTTTTAATGCAGGAAAAGTGATTTTATTAGTAAATATATTAATTTGGGTATTAGGATCTTTTGGTCCTTCAAAAAAATTATCAAATAAGAATTCTATTTTTTTGGAAGAAATAATCAAAAAGAAAGAACTTCCTAATTCTTATTTAGGTTTAATAGGAAAAAAAATAGAACCATTGATTCATCCATTAGGATATAATTGGAAAATAGGAATTGGGTTAATTTCATCTCTTGTAGCAAGAGAAGTTTTTGTTAGTACAATGGATTCGGTCTATAATATAGAAAAGGGAAATTTTTTATTAAAAGAAAAAATGAAAAAAGAAGAATTTTATGATACAAAAAAACCTGTTTACAATCTTGCGACAGGATTTTCTTTACTTTTTTTTTACGCATTTTCTATGCAATGTATGAGCACCTTATCTACAGTAAAAAAAGAAACCAAGTCTTGGAAATGGCCTATTATACAATTTTTTTTTATGACAACATTAGCTTATTTTTCTTCTTTTTTCATTTATCAAATATTAAAAACATAAAAAAATGTGGCAGTATATGATTATTGGTCTATTCTTTTCGTATTCTATCATTTGTTTACTCAAAAAGTTTTTGAATTTTTTTTCAAAAAAAAGGAATTTTTGTAAAAAAAAATGCAATTGTAAATTATAAATTTTTTGAATTTTCAATAGAATAATCTATATATTTTTTAAATAAATCTGAGAGAGAAATCCCAGCAATACTTAATTGTTTTGGAAAAATACTTTTTTTAGAAAGACCAGGAATCGTATTTATTTCTAGAAAAAAAGGCTCTCCATTTACAAGAATAAATTCCGATCTAGATATTCCGGATAAATTTAAAATATTACATATTTTTTTTGCCAATTTTTGAATCTTATTTTCAATACTTGGAAGTAACCGAGCAGGTGTAATTTCTTTAGATCCTCCATAATATTTTGACTCAAAATCGAAAAAATCATTTTTACTAATTATTTCTGTAATTGGTAATACGGTAATTTCATGATTAAAGGAAATAACTCCTACTGAAATTTCAATTCCTTTTAGAAAAGATTCCATAATGATTTCGTCATCTTCTTTAAAAGCCTTTTCTATAGAGGGCAATAGCTCTTCTTTTTTATACACTTTTGATATACCTAAACTAGATCCGGATCTACTAGGTTTTACAAAACATGGTAACCCTACTTTTTTGATAATTTTTTTTTCGCAAAAAGGTTGATTTCGATTCAAAAAAAAGGAAACTGCTGTATTGATTCCAAATTCCTTTAATAAGGTTAAACAATACTTTTTGTTAAAAGTAAGATTTGCCTGATTAAAATGACATCCTGTATAGGGTATTTTCAATAAATGAAAATAAGATTGTAAAATTCCATCTTCTCCTGGAGTTCCATGAATAGCATTAAATACACAATCAAATTTTAAAGTTTGATTACTTGTAAGACGAATTGTAAAATCATGTTTATTAATAGAATATTCATTATTTTTTTCCCCCATTAAAACCCATTTATCTCTGAATATATAGATTTTATAAGGATCAAATTCTTCTCTATTTAAATTTTCGTAAACTACTTTTCCACTTTTTAGTGAAATGAGAGATTCTTCTGTATACCCTCCCATAATAATAGCAATTTTTTTCATTATTCTTTATTTATTTTATATTTATTCAGTATGAAATATTCGAAATATTTTTTAATTTTAGTCTTAAATTTATTAATATCTATACTTATTTTATATAAAATAATTAATTTCGCATTGAAATGGGTTAATTTTTACACAAAACATGGATCTTATGTAAAAGTTCCTGATCTTCATCATTTAACTTTAAATCAATCCTTATCTATTTTAAATAAATTAGGACTAAAATACGATGTAGATACATCTCGTTATGATCCCTATTTTGATCCTTTTCAAGTTATTTCTTTTTTTCCAGAAGCTGGAGATCATGTTAAAAAAGGAAGATCTATATATATACAAGCTAATCCAAAAAATTATCAATCTACTGTCTTACCAAATATAATAAATCAGCATAAACATATAGCAATTAAATTGATTCATGCTAATCATCTCCTAGTAAAAAATATAAAATATATAAAGGATCTTTCCAAGGATATTGTTCTAAAAGTTTTTTATAAAGGAAAATCGATTCCATCTGGATATATTTTACCGCATAAAGATAAAATTACCTTAATAGTTGGAAAAGGATATGAAAAAAATAATTTTATAATTCCAAATGTTATTGGAATGTCTTTTTCTTCTGCAAATTATACTTTGAAAGAAAAATCATTTAACATTATTAATTTTTATTATGACCAGTCATTGGAGGATCATTCTATCAATAATGCAAAAGTTTATCGTCAAGAACCTTATCCTGGAAAAATAAAGGATAAAAATCAACCTATAACTCTTTGGTTAACATCGAATAATTCAAAAGAATTATTCGATGATTTTATCCAAAAATATGAATCTAATCCTTCTAAAAATATAAACAGAAAAAATGCTTTAAAAAAATGGATACATCCTAATAAAAGAATAAGAGGAATAGAAAGAATAAATGAACATAAAAAAATTTAGTTTTTTATTAAAAAAAAATCAAAAATCTATTCGAGTTGATAAATTTTTAATGCAATCAATCCAAAATATTAGTAGAAATCAAATCCAAAAGGCTGCAAGTTTAGGAAAAATTTTGGTAAATAAACGTTTTATAAAAAAAAACTACCAAATAAAACCTTTTGATTTTATAGAAGTAGAAATATCTTATCCATCTATTTTAGATTCAGAATATAAAAATATTATTGCAGAAAAAATACCTCTTGATATTCTTCATGAAGATGAAGATATTATCGTAGTTAATAAAAAACCAGGAATGGTAGTCCATCCAGGGGTTGGAAACGAAAAAGGAACTTTAATTCACGGAATTAAATATCATTTAAAAAATGATAATAAATTATTATATAGGTTAGGGTTAGTTCACCGAATAGATAAAGATACTTCAGGATTACTTGTTTTAGCTAAAAACGAACAGGCACAAAAATGTTTATTTCAACAATTTATTTCTAAAACTATTAAAAGAAAATATATAGCTTTAGTATGGGGTAATTTGAAAAATGAAGAAGGAACTATAACTGGATTTATAGGAAGAGATCCTAAAAATAGAAAAAGAATGACTCTTTTTAAAAAAGATTTTTATAGAGGAAGATATTCAATAACTCATTACAAAGTTTTAGAAAGATTTAAATATATAACATATGTTTCCTGTAATTTAGGTACTGGAAAAACACATCAAATAAGAGTTCATTTTAAATATTTAGGACATCCATTATTCAATGACTTTATTTATGGTGGAAATAAAATTGTAAAAAGTTTTTCAAAAAAACATTTTAAATTTTTAAAAATATGTTTAAATATTTTAAAAAGACAAGCATTGCATGCCGTTTCTCTTACCTTCACCCATCCAAAAAATGGAAAATGTCATTTTACGTGTCCAATTCCTGAAGATTGGAAAAAAGTTATTCAAAAATTTAGAGAAAGATTTTCCTTTTTACAATAAAGTCCCATGAAGAAGAATATAAGACATAGAAAAATATATAATTAATCCAATAACATCCACTAATGTAGCCACAAAAGGAGCAGAAGAACTGGCTGGATCTCCTCTAAATTTTTTAATTACAAAAGGTAACATAGATCCACTAAAAGTACCCCATAAAACAACGAAAATCAAGGATAAAAAAACTGTTAATCCAACCAATATAAAATGAGGTCCATAGTTGAAAAAATTTATATTATGCCATGCCAAAACACGGATAAATCCAGTGAATCCTAAGATACTTCCTAAAAAAAAACCACATATTATTTCTCTTCGCATGACTATCCACCAATCTTTTATTTTCACTTCTCCCAAAGCCATTGCTTGAATAATTAAGCTGGAAGCTTGAGATCCACTATTCCCCCCACTAGAAACCACTAAGGGAATAAATAATGCCAAAACTACGGCTTTTTCTATAACACTTGAAAAATTCTGCATAACAGTTGTCGTTAACATTTCACCTATAAATAATAAGATTAACCATCCAGCTCTTTTCTTAATTAATTTAGATAAAGGAACATTTAAATAAGATTGATTCAAAACTTCCATCCCCCCTATTTTTTGAATATCTTCTCTATAATTTTCATTTAAAACCCATAATATATCATCTATAGTTACTATTCCAAGCAAATTTTTTTTATCATCTATTACTGGAAGTGAAACTCTATTATTCATAGAAAATATTTTATTGGCTTCTTCTTCTGTATCGGTAACACTTAAAGCAGCAGTATATCTTCCATCCATTAATTCTTCTACTTTAGTATCTATATCTACTAATAAAAATTCTCTTATTTTTATATCATCCACTAATTTTCCTTTTTGATTTACTATATAAATAATTTCTATTACATCACTATTTTTCCCTTCTTTTCGTATATATTCTAAAACTTCCTTAACCCTCCAAGTATCTTTTACAGCAAGATAAAATGGAATCATAAGACGTCCTACACTATTTTCAGGATATCCTAAATAAATTAAAGTTTTACGTTTTTCTTCCGGATTTAAATATTTAATCAAATCTTTTAAAGAATCTTTTGGTAGATCCTCTAAAAAAGAGACACGATCATCTACAGATAGTTGATTCATGAATTCCATCATTTTAATAGATGGAAGACCTTCAATAATTTTTTTTTTTATAAAAAAATCTAAAAATTTAAAAACGGAAGTAGCTTTATTTATTTTCAATAAAATAAATATTTCTACAGAATTATCCGGATCATCTTGAATTAATGTTACCAAATAACTAATAGTTTGATTATTTAAAAATTTTTGGTTAAAATTATTTTCTAAATAATCTTGATGGTTATTAAACATTTCTTTTCTTTTTTAGAAAAACTCTTTTTTATTATTATCAAATAATTATGGATAATTATATTTTTAAATTAAATATTGTTTTTCACAGAAACCACTAAAATTACGTAATAAAATTATTGAATTTTTTATATAGAATTTAAAATAAAATAAACATGGAATATAATTTTCGAAAATTAGAAAAACGTTGGCAAATATATTGGAAAAAAAACAATATTTTTCATACAGAAGAAAACGAGAATTACACAAAAAAAAAATACTATATTTTAAATATGTTTCCTTATCCTTCCGGAGCCGGTCTTCATATAGGACATTGTTTAGGATATATAGCATCCGATATTTATGCACGATATAAACGTGCAGAAGGTTATAACGTCCTAAATCCTATAGGATTTGATTCTTTTGGCCTTCCTGCAGAACAATATGCCATTCAAACTGGACAGCATCCTTACGAAACTACTAGAAAAAATATACAAAAATATCAAAAACAGATGGATAAAATAGGTCTGTCTTTCGATTGGAGTCGTAAATTATGCACCAGTAACCCAGATTATTATCGTTGGACTCAATGGATGTTTATTCAAATTTTTAATTCTTGGTACGATAAAGATAGTGAAAAAGCTAAGCCTATAAACTTTTTAATTAAAGAATTTAATAAAAACGGAAATTTATCTGTTAATGCTAGTACTCCCTTTAACTATAAATTTGATTCAAAAAAATGGAAAAAATTTAGTTCTCTAAAAAAAGATTCGATTCTTTTAAATTACCGATTGGCATTTTTATGTAAAAATACGGTTAATTGGTGCCCGGATCTAGGGACTGTATTAGCTAATGATGAAATAAAAAATGGAAAAAGTCAAAGAGGTGGATATCCAATTTATAAGAAGAAAATGCTTCAATGGCATATAAGAATTACCGCTTACGTAGAAAGACTTTTAAAAGGGCTAGATCTTATTAAATGTTCTAATTCTCTTAAGAAACTACAATATAATTGGATTGGTAAAAAAACAGGGGCTACCATATTTTTAGAACTTCTTTTCTCTAATAATAAAAATGATAAAAAAATAGAATCTTTTATTTTTCGTCCAGAAATTGTATTTGGAATGACCTTTATTATTGTATCTACAGATCATCCATTATTAGAAAAAATTACTATTCCTTATCATAAAAAAAATCTTATTGAATATTTGAATAAACAAGAAAATTATGTAGAAGAATCAGAAAAAGAAAAAAATATTTCAGGTTTTTTTACAGGAAACTATGTTCTACATCCATTTATTAATGGTAAAAAAATTCCTATTTATGTTAGTAATTATTTTTCTGTAGATCCTCAAACAAAATCTATAGTAGGTATACCTAGTCATGAAAAAGATAGCCTAAAATTTGCAAAAAAATTTGGATTAGAAATTTTACCAGTTTTTATTGAAAAAACTAAAAATAATAAAGATGAACTTTATGAAGGAAAAAATGGAATTTGCATTAATTCTTATTTTTTAAATGGATTAAAAGAAAAAGAAGCCAGGGAAAAAATAATCCAAATTTTGAAAAATAAAAACATTGGAATAAAAAAAAACAGTTATCGGTTACTAGACGCTGTTTTTTCTAGACAGAGGTACTGGGGAGAACCCATTCCAATTTATTTTAAAAATAAAATACCTAAAACTATTCCAATGGAAAAACTTCCTCTTCTTTTGCCAAGAATAAAAAATTATCATCCAAAAGACGGAAAATCTCCATTAATGAGAGTAAAAAATTGGGCTTGGGACGAAAAAAATATGAAAATAGTTTCAAATACTCTTATTGATAATAAATATGTATTTCCAATAGAAACTAGTACAATGCCTTGTTGGGCTGGATCCAGTTGGTATTTTCTTCGTTATATGGATGTTCATAATAAAAAATTTTTTTTGGACAATAAAAAAGAAAATTATTGGAAGAATATAGATCTATATATCGGGGGTTCTGAACATTCTACAGGGCATTTAATTTATGCAAGATTTTGGCATAAATTTCTTAAAGATAGAGGATGGATAAAAAAAGAAGAACCTTTTAATAAAATATTAAATCAAGGGATGATACTTATTCATTCTGCTATTATATTAAAAATTATTGGAAAAAATATATTTGTTTCCTATGGATTATTGAAAAATAAGGATGGTTTATCATTTCAAGAAATATATGTAGATATTTCTCTAATCAATCATAATAACCAATTAAATATAAATAAATTGAAACAATGGAACCCTGAATTTTCAAATTCCAAATTTCTTTTAGAAAAAGGAATTTTCTTTTGTAAAAGAAAATTAGAAAAAATGTCCAAATCTAAATACAATATTATAAATCCAGATCATATTTCTGATAAATATGGATCAGATGTTTTTCGTATTTACGAAATGTTTTTAGGTCCAATTACACTATCTAAACCTTGGAATGATCAAAAAATAAATGGAATAAAAAAATTTATAAATAAATTTTGGCGTTTATTCCATAAAAATGGATTATTTCAAATTAGTGATTTATCTCCAACATTTAAGGAATTGAAAATTTTGCATTACACAATCAAAAAATTAAAGGAAAGAATAGAATCCTTTTCTTTTAATACATCTATTAGTTATTTGATGATGATGGTTAATAAATTAACTATTTTAAAATGTAATAAAAGAAAAATATTGGAACCTCTAGTTAAATTAATGGCTCCCTTTTCTCCTCATATATCTGAGGAAATTTGGAAAAAACTAGGAGGTAAAAAATCTATTTTATTTTCACCTATACCTATTTTTAATCCAAAATTTCTTGTAGAAAAAAAAATTACATATCCAATTATGTTTAATGGGAAATTAAAATTTAAAGAGATTTTTGACTCAAATCTAACAGTAGAAAAAATAAAATACAAAATTTTAAATCATCCTAAAACTATATTCTTTTTAAAAGAAAAAGTATTACAAAAAGTAATTATTATTCAATATAAAATAATAAATATTTTATTTATTTAATTAAATATCAGTTTATTAATTAATAATTAAAATAATCTATGTTCAAATAGATATTTTGTATATTTAAAAAATATTTCAACATAAAACGTAGATTTGTATTCAACAAATACAGCATTTTTTTTTTGAATTTTTTCATTTTAGATTTAAAAATGTGTAAAAACTTTTTTTTATGTCAAAAAAAAATAAAAGTAAAGCTGATATATATAATTTTTTTAGTTATATAGAAAAAAATTTTGATAAAGCTGCACGATTTATTTCTATTGAAAAAGGACTTTTAGAACAAATTAAATATTGTAATGCTGTATATCGGATGCACTTTCCTGTAAAAATAGGAAAAGAAATCAAAGTTATTGAAGCCTATAGGGTACAACACTCTCATCATAAACTACCCTGTAAAGGTGGGATCAGATATAGTATAAAAGTAAATCAAGATGAAATTATGACTTTAGCTGCGCTTATGACATATAAATGTGCTATAGTAGATGTCCCATTTGGTGGATCTAAAGGTGGAATTAAAATAGATCCACAAACTATTTCTGTAGAAAATCTAGAAAAGATTACACGTCGTTATACTTCTGAATTAATTAAAAAAAATTTTATAGGTCCAGGAATTGATGTTCCAGCTCCTGATTATGGAACTGGAGAGAGAGAGATGAGCTGGATTTTTGACACTTTTTTATCTATAATTCCTGGAGAAGTAGATGCACTAGCCTGTGTAACGGGGAAACCTATTTCTCAAGGAGGAGTTAGAGGTAGAAAAGAAGCAACTGGATTAGGAGTTTTTTATGGAATTAGAGAATTATGTTGTATGAAAGAATATATGTGTTCTATTGGTCTTGATTTAGGATTAGATGGTAAAAAAATTATAATACAAGGTCTAGGTAATGTAGGTTATCATGCCGCTAATTTTTTTCATGAATCAGGTGCTATTATTGTTGCCTTAGCAGAAAGAGAGGGTGCTATTTACAATCAAAAAGGATTGAATGTATCCAAAGTGATACTACATTTAAAAAATACTGGATCCATATTAAATTTTCCAGGATCAAAAAATATTGAAAATACAGAGAAAGCGTTAGAATTAGAATGTGACATACTTATCCCTGCTGCATTAGAAAATGTTATACATAAGAATAATGCTAATCGTATTAAAGCTAAAATTATTGGAGAAGCGGCAAATGGACCGGTAACTCCTGAAGCAGATGAAATATTAGGAAAAATGGGGGTAATTATAGTTCCAGATATTTATTTAAATGCTGGAGGAGTTACAGTCTCTTATTTTGAATGGTTAAAAAATTTAAGTCATGTACGTTATGGACGTATGGAAAAACGATTTAATGAAAATATGAATTCTGAACTTTTGCAGGTCATTGAAACTATTTGTCATAAAAAAATTCCAAAAGAAGAGAAAAAAATTATTTTGAGAGGACCAAGAGAAATAGATTTAGTACGTAGTGGATTAGAAGATACAATGATTAGTGGATTTCATAAAATTCATGATCTAAAAAAATCATTAAAAATAGAAACCATGCGAACTTCTGCCTTTGTACTTTCCATAAATAAAATCATAGATTCTTATGAAAAATTAGGAATTTTTCCATGAAGTATAAAAGATCATTATTGAAATTAAGCGGAGAATCTCTTATGGGAAATAAGAATTTTGGATTTCATTCTACTCGTCTTCAGCAATATGCTGAAGAAGTAAAAAAGGTTGTCGATATGGGGGCTCAAGTAGCTATAGTTATTGGTGGTGGAAATATATTTAGAGGTTTTTCTAGGTTAAATAGTACGATAGATCGTATAGGGGGAGATTATATGGGAATGCTAGCTACTGTTATAAACGGAATAGCCCTACAATCTTACTTAGAAAACGTAGGTATATGTACCTCTATACAAACAGCTATTAGAATGGATCAAATAGCGGAACCCTTTGTCAAGGATAGAGCTATTCATCATTTAGAAAAAGGAAGAGTAGTTATATTTGTAGCAGGATTAGGAAATCCCTATTTTACTACAGATACAGCCGCTGTCTTACGTGCTATAGAAATAAAGGCCGATGTTTTATTGAAAGGGACTAGAGTTGATGGGATCTATACTACAGATCCAGAAAAAGATAAATATGCTAAAAAATTAAAAAAAATATCCTTCGATATGGCTTATCAAATGGGAATCAAAGTGATGGACCAAACCGCTTTTATTTTAGGAAATGAAAATAATTTACCCATTATTATTTTTGATATCAATAGAAAAGGTAATTTTAAAAAAGTAATTTCAGGAGAAGAAATTGGAACCTTGGTTATTAAAAAATAATAAAAAAATTATGGATGAATTAAATAAAATTTTTTTTTCTTGTAAAAAAGACATGGAAATAATTTTAAAAAAATTACAAGAAGAAATTCATCGAATTCGTTTAGGTAGTAAATCCATTCTCTCCTTTTTGGAAAAAATAAAAATAAAGTGTTATGGGAGCTTTTTACCTTTAATAGAAGTAGCCAATATTACTATTGTAGACAATATGAATCTAACTATTCAACCTTGGGATCGTTCTATCATTTCACATATAGATAAAGCTATTATAGATACTAATTTAGGATTTATGCCTACTAACAAAGGGGAATATATTCACATTAATCTTCCTATTATTACAGAAGAAGGAAGAAAAAATTTGATGAAAAGAATCAAAAAACAAACAGAAAAGGCAAAAGTATCCGTGAGAATAGTACGAAAAAAAAATAATCAATCCATAAAAAAATTAAAATTAGCCCAAGATTTATCTAAATCAGGAGAAAATAGGATACAAAAAATAACGATTGAATATATTAAAAATATTGATAATTTTTTTCTTTATAAAGAAAAAGAAATTTTAAAAATATAAAAATTTGGATATTTCATGATAAAAAAATATTCGATTAAAGAATTATTGAATAAAGGGGAAACTTTTTTATCTAAAAAAGTTTTAGTGGAGGGATGGATACGCTCTTTTCGAAATTCTATTTTTATCGCATTAAACGATGGATCTACAATTAAAAATATTCAAATCGTTTTATCTAAAAAAATAGATAAAAACTTGATAAAAAAAATAACAATTGGAACATCTATTAAAGTTATAGGAATCATAAAAGAAAGTATAGGGAAAAAACAATCTATAGAAATTATATCTTTTTATATAAGTATATATGGAGAAGTAGATTCCAAAAATTTTCAAAAATCTATTTTACAACCTAAAAAACATAGTTTAGAAAAACTTCGTAAACAAGCACATTTGCGTTTTCGTACAAGTATTTTTAGTAGCATTATGCGTATACGTCACCATATAGCTTTTTCTATACACAAATATTTTCATGAACATGGATTTTTTTATATAAATACTCCAATTATTACTACTTCAAATTCTGAAGGAACTGGAAATATGTTTCAGGTTACAACTATGGATTTAAAAAATATTCCATGTGTAAAAAGAGGGAATATAATAGATTATAAAAAAGATTTTTTTCAATGTAAAACCTATCTTAGTGTATCTGGACAATTAGAAGCAGAAACGGCTTCTTTATCTTTGGGAAAAGTCTATACTTTTGGACCTGCTTTTCGTGCAGAAAATTCCAATACTTCACGACATTTATCCGAATTTTGGATGATAGAACCAGAAATTGCCTTTTATCATTTAGAAGAAAATATGAATTTAGCAGAAGATTTTTTAAAATTTATCATACGATATATTATTGAAAATTGTGTAGAAGATTTATCCTTTTTAAAAGAAAATATAAAAAAATGGAATCAAGAGGAAAATTCTTCCATTCTAGAGAAACTAGAACTTATATTAAAATTTCCGTTTAAAAGGATTAGTTATACTGAAGCTATAAAAATTCTTGAAAAAAAAAATAAAAAAGAAAAATTTTTTCATCCAGTAATTTGGGGTATGGATTTAAAATCAGAACATGAACAATATTTAGTGAATGAACATTTTCAACATCCTGTAATTGTTTTTGATTATCCTTCCTGTATTAAAGCTTTTTACATGCGTATAAATAACGATGGTAAAACAGTTAGAGCTATGGATATTTTGTTCCCAAAAATAGGAGAAATAATCGGAGGATCTCAAAGAGAAGAACGTTATGATCTTTTATTGAAGCGTATGAAAGATACAAAAATAGATGATAAAAAACTTTGGTGGTATTTAGATACACGTCGTTTTGGTTCTGTTCCTCATAGTGGATTTGGTTTAGGATTTGATCGTTTAGTTCAATTTATTACAGGAATGAAAAATATTAGGGACGTCATACCTTTTCCAAGGACACCAAATAATGCAGAATTCTAAAACATGTTAAAACAAAAATTATTACAAAAAGGAAAACAAAAACTTTCCCCCCAGCAAATTAAGCTAATGAAATTGGTTCAATTATCCACTTTGGATTTTGAACAAAGAGTAAAACAGGAATTGGAAGAAAATCCAGCATTGGAAATGGAAGAAGATGTATTGAATTCTATGAGTAGTAGTGAAGAAGATGAAAATTCAGATATATCAGAAAATATGATGGATTCTGATCTTTCAGAAGATCAAAATTCATCCATAGATAGTTATGAAATAAATATTGATGAATACTTAAGTGATGATGAAATTTTAGATTTCAAAAATAATATACCCAATCAAAATTATAGTGAAAAAAAATATATACCCATAGTTTCTGGAATTACTTTTCAGGAATATTTAAAAAATCAATTGCATACTTTTCGTTTTTTAAATAAGGAAGATTTATTGATATCAGATTTTATAATAGGAAATATAGATGAAAACGGATATATAAGAAGAAATCTACCTTCTATAGTAGATGACATATTTTTGATACTTGGAATATCTGTTACTGAAGAAAAAATTGAAAAATTGCTTTTAAATTATATACAAAAACTAGATCCTATAGGAATAGGAGCTAGAGATTTACAAGAATGTATTCTTCTACAATTAGAAAATAAAAAAAAATCACCAGAGGTTAATCTTGCCAAAGATATTATACAAAATAATTTTGAATTTTTTACAAAAAAACATTATCAAAAACTGCAAAATAAATTAAGAATAACAAGAAAAAATTTAAGAAAAGCTATTGATCAAATAGAAAAATTGAATCCAAAACCAGGAAAAATATATTCTGAAAATACTAAAAATTTAGATCATTTAATTCCAGATTTTACTATTTGTATAGTAGATGGTAAGTTGGAATTATCTCTAAATCATAGAAATACACCAGAACTAAAAATATCTTCCTTATATTTAGATATGTTAAGATCTTATAAGTATTCAAAAGGAAGAAATCTGAAAAGAAATGATAATAATACTATTTTTTTTATAAAACAAAAAATAGATTCTGCTAAATGGTTTGTTGACTCGATAAAACAACGTCAAAATACATTAATGTTAACGATGAACGCTATTATGGATTATCAAAAAGAATATTTTTTTACTGGAGATCCATACAAAATAAAACCTATGATTTTAAAAAATATATCCCAAAAAATTGGAGTAGGTATATCCACGGTTTCTCGTGTTGCTAACAGTAAATATGTAAATACTCCATACGGCACTTTCTTGATAAAAAGTTTTTTTTCTGAAAAAATGATTAATGAAGATGGAAAAGAAATTTCTTCCATTGAAATCAAGAAATTATTAGGAGAATATATTGAAAAAGAAAATAAAAAAAGACCACTTACTGATGAAAAATTATCAAAAATTCTCAAAAAAAAAGGATATATAGTGGCAAGAAGAACTGTAGCTAAATACAGAAATAAAATGAAAATTTCCGTTTCAAGAATGCGAAAGATTTTATGATTTTATTTTTTTATAATAATGGTTTTCCAATTAGAAAATTCTTTTATGGATAGAACAGAAAGTTCTCTTCCATATCCAGATTTTTTGACTCCTCCAAAAGGGAAACGAGGATCTGATTTTACAATTTCATTTACAAATACCATTCCAGTATTTATTTTTTTGGATAATATTTCTGCTTTTTTTAAATCTTTAGTCCATATAGATGCTCCTAAACCATAACATGTAGCATTAACAATAGAAGGAATTTCTTTTTCATTATAAAAAGTATAAACTAATCCTATTGGTCCAAATATTTCCTCTGAAAAAAAGAAATTATTATCTTCTATCTTTAATAAAGAAGGAGAAAAAAAGTTTCCATTTCTTATAGTTTCTAAGCATATTTTACCACCATTAGAAATAATGGTCTTATATTGTTTATACAATTTTTCCGATAAATCTGAACGAGATATATAACCAATCTTAGTAGATTCCTCATATAAATCCCCTTTATGATATTTTTTCATTTCTTGAATAACGACATCTATAAAATCATTGACAATAGAATGATCTATAATAAAACGTTTAGCAGAAATACAGGATTGTCCTGTATTATTCAATCTAGACTCTGTAGCCAATTTTGCCGTTTTTTGAATATTATTTACATCTTTCATGACAATAAAAGCATCATTTCCTCCTAATTCTAAAACCGATTTTTTAATATACTTACCTGCTAAATGTCCTATATGACTCCCAGTTAAATGACTTCCTGTAAAGGAAACTCCTTGTATGATAGGGTTCCCTATTACTAATTCTATTTTAGGGATGTCTATTAAAAAAACTTGAAAAATCCCTTTTGGAAACCCAGATTCAATAAATATTTTTTCTAAGAGAATAGAACAACCTGCCGTATTTATAGAAGGTTTAAGAATAATTACATTTCCTAATAAAATATTAGGAATCGCATATCTTATGATTTGCCAAATAGGATAGTTCCAAGGCATAATCCCTAATATAGGACCTATAGGTTCAAATCGAATATAAGACTTTTCATATTCAGTATAGATATTTTTAAAAAAAATAGATTCTTCTAAATCAGCATAATATTTACACAAATTGATACTTTTATTTACTTCTATACGTGATTGCGTTATAGGTTTTCCCATTTCTTGAGTTATTAAATACGATAAAATATCTAAAACATCTTGTATGGAAGATGTTAGTTTATTAATATATTCAATCCTAGAATAAAAAGAAAGATATCTCCATTCTTCATATGCTTTATTAGCTACAGTAAGTTTATCATTAATTTCTTTATCCTCTATAAAAGAATAAGTATTTAATATATTATTATCGACAGGATTAATAGTTTGGAACCTCATAATTTTTTTTTATAAAAGAATGGTAAAATTTCTATGGGGTTTTACCATTCAATCTAACAGAAATTTTTTCATTAAAAGCTATTGCATAAAACTTAATTTTTTTTAAAAATAAAAGTATACCATTAGCACGAATTGGAGATAAAAATGTTCGAAATCCTATTTCAGAAATAAAATTGGCCTTAGATGAAATAATTTCAAATGGAAAATGTCCTGAATATATACGAATCATAAGAGCGACCATTCCTCTAGGTAAAAGAGCATCACTATCTGCATCAAAAAAAACACGAACTCCTCTTAATTTAGCTTCTAACCAAACCTTAGATTGACATCCATGAATTAATTTATCTTCGGATCTAAAAATATCGGATTTTTTTGATAATTTTTTTCCTAAATCGATAATATATTCATATTTTTCCTCCCAATTCTTTAGAAGAAATAATTCCTTTTTAATTTTTTCCTCTTTATTCTGTAACGTCATTTCAAAAATTTTACAAAATAAGATATTCTGGATACTTTATCATCTAATTGATCAATTTTTTTCGAGCTATTTTTGCCGATTCGGTCATATTTTTAAGTGATTTTATTACTTCCTCCCATCTTCTAGTTTTTAATCCACAATCTGGATTAATCCAAATATTTTTAATTGGTATTTTATTAGAAGCTTTTCGAATTAAATCGAATATTTCTTCTACAGTAGGGATTCTTGGAGAATGAATATCATATACTCCTGGACCGATTTCATTCGGATAAGAAAATTCTGAAAAAGCCTTTAATAACTCCATTTTAGATCTAGAAGTTTCTATAGTAATAACATCGGCATCTAGATCGGCTATATGTTTCAATATATCATTAAATTCACTGTAACACATATGTGTATGAATTTGTGTTTCATCTTCTACTCCACTTGAAGAAAGACGAAAGGCTTTAATAGACCAATTAAAATAAGAATTCCAATCTTTTTTTTTCAAAGGTAATCCTTCTCTAATAGCAGGTTCATCAATTTGAATAATCTGAATTCCAGATTTTTCTAAGGATTTTACTTCATCTCTAATAGCCCAAGCAATCTGATAGGCCGTAGTAGAAATAGGTTGATCATCTCTAACAAAAGACCACTGCAAAATAGTTACAGGTCCGGTTAACATTCCTTTCATTAATTTATCTGTTTTAGACTTCGCAAAACATATCCACTTTACAGTCATATCACTCATCCTACTTATATCTCCATAAATAACAGGAGGTTTTACACAACGACTTCCATAACTTTGGACCCATCCATTTTCAGTAGAAAGAAAACCTTTTAGTTTTTCTGAAAAAAATTCAACCATATCATTTCTCTCAAATTCTCCATGTACTAAAACATCTAAATTTATTTTTTCTTGTTTTCGAATAACATCTATAATAAATTCTTGAATTTTGTTCTCATATTCTTCTTTACTTAACTTTTTTTTTCGGAATTTACTTCTTAAATTCCTAATTTCTTTTGTTTGAGGGAATGATCCAATAGTTGTAGTTGGAAATAAAGGTAGATTAAATTTTTTATGCTGTTTTTTTTGACGAATCCTAAAAGGACTTTTTCTTTTTATATCTTTCCCTTTAATTTTTGTCACTCTTTCTTTAACCTTTTTATCATGAAAAATAAAAGAAGTTTTTGTTTTTTCCAAAGAATCCAAATTTTTTAGTAAAATGGATTCATTTCCTTTTATAATATTTTCTAAATCGCTTAATTCATAAATTTTTTGTTTAGCAAAAGACATTCTTTCTTTGATATCCATATGAATAGAATATTCGTATCCTATATCTATAGGTACATGTAAAAGAGAACAATTAGGTGCAATCATAACTCTTTTTTCTCCTAATATTTTTATGGATTTTTCAATTTTTTTAATGGAATGAACATAATTATTTTTCCAAATATTTCTTCCATCGATTAATCCTAAAGATAAAATCGTTTTTTTATCTATTAAAAAATCTAAGATTTTTTCTAATTGTTCTGGATCTTCTATTAGATCAATATGTAAAGCTGGTATAGTAAGATTTTTAAGAAGAAAAATATTTTCTGAAATTCCATCAAAATAGGATGTTAATAAAATATTTATTTCCGAACAAATTTTATATATTTCTTGATAAGCATATTTAAATGCTTCTATTTCTTTTTGAGATAAATCTAAAACTAAAATTGGTTCATCTATTTGAATCCAAGTAGCTCCTTGATCCTTTAATTTTTTAATTATTTGTATATAAACGGGGACAATATTTTCAATTAAATCCATTCTATGAAATGAATTTTCTTTTTCTTTTCCTAAAAAAAGATAAGTAACAGGACCTATCAAAATAGGTTTTGGAATTTTTTTTACCACTTTCTTTACTTCGTCAAATTCATCAAATATTTTTTTGGATAAAATATAGAATTTTTGATTTTTGTAAAATTCTGGAACTATATAATGATAATTAGTATTAAACCATTTAGTCATTTCCATAGCCTTTATATCCCATCCATCTCTTTGAAAACCTCTAGCCATGGAAAAATAAAGATCTATATCATGGATCATAGGAATTGAAGAATAAGATTCTGGAATAGATCCCAATAAGAAAGACATATCTAGAACATGATCGTAAAAACTAAAATCATTACACGGAATCAAATCTAAACCAGCATTTTCTTGTGTTTTCCAATTTTCTTTTCGTATTTTATAACCAATATTAAATAAATCCTTCGATCCTATATTATTGGACCAATAATCTTCACAAGATTTTTTCAATTCTCTTTGTATTCCTATTCTAGGATAACCTAAATTATGTTTCAGCATAAAATCATTTTTATTTATATTAAAAACCAAATAACCAATTTTTAGAAAAAATTCATATTATAATCCTATTTATATTTTGTATTTTCTAAGGTAAAAAATAAGTTATATTTCATCATTCATCGAATGATATAAATATTCTAAAATTTCTTTATCTAAAAGAGAAAAAGAAATATTTCTTCTATTCATCATTATCTCAGCGGTTTCACAAACCTTTCCAAAAGGAATTACTTTTTTTATATTTTGTATTCCTCCTAAAGAAAAAGAAGGAATATATCTAGGAGGAAATCCATATCCAAAAATATTTGTATTTACACCTACTATTGTGGCTGTATTAAATTGAGTATTAATTGAAGATTTTGAATAATCTCCCATGATCATACCAAAAAATTGCACATCAATAGGAAAAAAGCTTTTTTTTTCGTAATTCCAAACTTTAACTTTAGAATAATCATTTCTCAAATTAGAAATATTTGTTCCAGCTCCCAAATTACACCATTCTCCCAAAACCGTATTTCCCAAAAACCCATCATGAGCTTTATTAGAATAAGAAAAAATAACAGAATTTTTTATCTCGCCTCCTACTTTACAATAAGGACCAATGGTAGTCCCCCCATATATTTTAGATCCCATATTTAAGGTTGTATTTTTACAAATAGCGACTGGTCCTCTAATCATAGATCCCTCCATGATTTGAACTTCTTTTTCAAGATAAATTGGACCAAATTTTGCATTTAATACAATATTTTCTGTTGTCATATCTTCTTCTAAAAAAATTTTTTCTTTAGAAATAAGGTGATTATTTCCAAATAGAGAAAAAGAATTTTTTCCTTTTGTTAAAAAATTAAAATCTTGTTTTAATAGAATTTCATTGTTTATAAATATATCCCATGGGTATTGAATATAAATAACCTCGTTAATATGATATATTTTTTTATATTTTTTTAAAAATGGAGTATCTATTCTATAAAAAAAAAGGGATTTTCGTACAGCTACCATTTTTTCTTTAAAAAAGATAGCCTCATTTTCTTTTAATTCAAAAATTATTTGAATCAATTTTTCATTGGGAATAAATGAAGAATTGATTAGTAATATATTTTTGTGCCTCCCCTTTTTTTTTTCTATTCCAAAAGAATATTTTTTTGAAAGAAATGGTTTTGTAAGTACAAAAGCTTTTCCTCCAATATACCTTTCCCATCTTTCTCTTATTGTAAAGATTCCTAATCGAATTTCTGATACAGGTCTAGTAAATGTTATAGGAAGTAAATTTTTCCATTCTTTATTACCATCATATAATATGAAATAATCCATATATAAGATAATTTATATTTGATATTAAAATTTTTTATATTTTTCGTATTTTTTCTTAAATTTTTCTGCTGGTCCTGTTTTCCCTAAAAATCTTTTTTCTCCAGTAAAAAATGGATGAGAATAACTGGATATTTCCATTTTATATAGTGGATAAATAGATTCATCTATTTGAATGGATTCTTTTGTATTTACGGTAGATCTGCAAATAAATAGAGTTTCGTTGTTAATATCTTTAAATACAACAGGTCTATAATTTTCTGGATGTATTTTTTTTTTCATAATATTTTTTAATTTTTTTTTTAGGAAAACGATAAATCATTCCATTAATATTCATTCCTGCTCCTAATGAAGCCATTAATATGGTATCTCCAGGATTAATTTCATGAGGAGGCATCTTTCTTTGAATAATTAAATCCAATAGTATCGGAACAGTTGATACAGAATTATTTCCAAACTTTTGAATAGTCATTGGCATTAAATTTTTACAAAAATCTTTGTTTGAAGATGAATACTTATACAATTTCAACAATCTTTTTAAAATAGCATAATCCATTTTTGCATTAGCTTGATGAATAAGAATCTTGTTAATATCCTTAATATGCCAATTAGCATGATCTAGTATACTTTTTAGCATATTTGGAACTTCTTTTAATGCATATTCATAAATACGTCTTCCATTCATTCTAATATTCACTAAAGATTTTTTATAATTGGGATTCAAAGAAGGGCCATTAGTTAAATAATATAGTTCTTCATTATTATTGCACTGAGAGTCATAATGAATAATTCCTTGATTTTCTTCTTCTATTTCTATAGAGGATAAAACGGCTGCTCCCGCTCCATCTGAAAAAATCATAGAATTTCTATCATGCGGATCTATTACTTTAGATAAAGTTTCAGAACTAGTAATCAAAATATTTTGAGCGTTTTTAGATCTTAAAAGTTGATCCGCCAATATCATCCCTTCTATCCATCCTGGACAACCAAAAATCATATCATATGGACGACATTTTTTATTTTTTATTTGAAGTTTATTTTTCACTTTAGAAGCTATAGAAGGCATTATATCAGATTGTAAAGAAATAGGATTAATATCTCCATAATTATGGGCAGAAATAATATAATCTATTTTTTCTTTATCAATTTTAGAATTGATCAAAGCTCTTTTTCCAGCTATAGAAGCTATATCAGAATTGAATAAGGAATTATTTATATATCTTCTTTCTTCTATTTCTGTAATTTCTTGAAATTTTTTGATAATTTCTTCATTAGATTTTTCAATTTTTAATCCTTTTTTATCGTAAAATGTATGTTTTAAAAAATGATTATTCCTTATAATTTTTTTTGGTAAGTAGTGTCCAGTTCCTGTAATTATTGATCGAATCATTCTTTGTTTAATAAAAATAATAACTAAAAATAAAAAGTAAAAAAAAGAAAATTCTTTAAAAAGAATCGTTTTTCTTAACTTAAGTAAATTTTAATTCATATTATGAACAAAAATTCTCTTTTATCAGAAGATAAATTAACAAAAATGTTCGATAAAATATCTTCAAAATATGATTTTCTTAATCATATTTTATCTTTTGGAATAGATATACTATGGAGAAAAAAAGTAATAAATTTGCTAACCACTATTAAAAAAAAAAATAAAAAAAATATTAGATTTGGCTACTGGAACTGGAGATTTAGCTATTTTGCTAGCGAAAAAATTTAGAAATGCTTCTATTATAGGTTTAGATCCTTCTGAAAAAATGCTAAAAATAGCAAAGGATAAAATAAAAAATAATTCTTTGGAAAAAAGAATAACCCTAATTCGAGGTTATTCACAAAATATTCCTTTTGAAAAAAATACTTTTGATGTAGTTACTATTGCATTTGGAATAAGAAACTTTCAATACCTTCATCTTTCTTTCAAAGAAATATATAGGATTCTAAAGCCTTTAGGAATTTTAGAAATTTTAGAATTTTCCAATCCTTCGAATCCTTATATAAAAATATTTTATAATCTTTATTCTCATTCTATTTTAACTAAAATAGGAAATTTTATCTCTAATAACCATTTTGCTTATAACTATTTACAAGAATCTATTAAATATTTTTCTTATTATGGGAAAAAAATGAAAAAACTTTTAAAATACCACGGATTTAAAACTTATTCTACAAAAGAATTGACTTTTGGAATTGTTTCTATTTATTTATCCAAAAAAATTGGTTCAAAAATTTATTTTTGATTGATTAAAAAATTCCATCATAATGAAATATTTATCTGGATATTTAACATCTTCTTTTATAAAAAAAAGAATAAAAAAAATAGAATCGATCATACGATATCCAATAGAAATACAACATAGGTTAATCCATCAAATGATGGTTTATGCAAAAAATACAGAATTTGGAAAAAAATATGGATTTCGAGATATTAAAGAATATAAACAATTTTCTGAAAGAATTCCTGTATGCAATTATATAGATTTAATTCCTATCATTAAAAGAATTCGTAAAGGAGAAAAGGATATATTATGGCCTGGAAAAGTAAAATGGTTTGCTAGATCTTCTGGAACTACCAATACAAAAAGTAAGTACATTCCTGTTACTAATTTTTCTATGCATGATTGTCATTACAAAGCAGGAAAAGATATGCTCTCTATATATATTCATAATCATCCAGGAACAAAAGTATTCTTTGGGAAAGCTCTACGTTTAGGAGGAAGTCATGAATTATGTAAAAATTACAACACTTTTTATGGAGATTTGTCATCCATTTTAATAAAAAATCTTCCATTTTGGGCAGAATATATTAGTATTCCTAGAAAAAAAATAGCCTTAATGAGTGAATGGGAAAAAAAATTAGAAACTTTAGTAAAAGTAACTGCATCCAAAGATGTTCGTATTTTATTAGGAGTTTGTTCTTGGTTATTAATTTTTTTAAATCGATTATTAAACGAATTCAATAAAAAAAAAATAAATGAAATATGGCCTAATTTAGAAGTTATATTCCATGGAGGTGTTAGTTTTAATCCCTATATAAAACAGTATAATGATTTATTTACCCATCCTATAAATTATTATAATGTATACAGTGCATCCGAAGGATTTTTTGCCGTACAAGACCAAAAAAACGTTGAGGGTCTTTTACTTTTATTAGATCATGGAATTTTTTATGAATTTATTCCTATGGAAGAATTCCATAACCCTTATCCAAAAATTATTCCTATTGATAAGGTAGAATTAAATAAAAATTATGCTTTAGTCGTTTCTACCAATGCTGGATTATGGAGATACATAGTTGGAGATACTATAAAATTTACTAGTATATCTCCATATCGGATATCTATTTCCGGAAGAACAAATCATTATATAAATTCTTTTGGAGAAGAATTAATTATAGAAAATGCAGAAATAGCTTTAAAAAAAACTTGTTTGAAAACAAATTCTATTATTCATGAATATACAGCCGGACCAATTTACATGAACAAAAAAAATTCAGGAGCTCATGAATGGATTATAGAATTTAAAAAACCTCCAGAAGATTTATCCTATTTTCGGGATGTTTTAGATAATGAATTAAAATTATTGAATTCTGATTATGAAATTAAGCGATATAAAAATATAGTTTTACGTCCTCCTATTATATATATAGCTAGAACTGGATTATTCTACGATTGGTTAAAAATTCATAAAAAACTAGGAGGTCAAAATAAAGTTCCTCGTTTATCTAATGATAGAAAATATCTAGATTCTATACTTAAATTAAAATAAAGTAAAAGTATAAATATATATTTCTAAAATATTTTTAACTTTATCAGATTAAAGATATTGTATTATGTATTTAATGTATTTAACTGAAAATAAAAAGAAAGAAATATTTAAAACGTATGGAACTTCTGTTTTGGATACAGGATCTTCTCAATCTCAAATAGCTTTATTCACTTATCGGATTAATCATTTAAGTAAATACCTAAAAAATAATAGAAAAGATTTTAATACAGAAAGATCACTAATAAGATTAGTAGGAAAAAGAAAAAAATTATTGAAATATATAGAAAAAAAGGATATAAATAGTTATAAAAAAATTATAAAAATCCTAGGATTAAGAAAATGATCAAAGATCATTACATACAGAACATACAGATAATTTCTTTTCATATCATTCATACTACACACATAATAAAAGAAACGTAATTTTTATTATTTCTTTTTTTTTTAAAAATCCAAAAGTAAAAAATAAAACATGTTAGATACAGTAAAGGAAATTATCTCTCTAGGAGATGGACGTACTATTATTATAGAAACAGGAAAATTAGCTAAACAAGCAGATGGTTCAGCTATCATACGTATAGGAAATACAATATTATTAGCTACTGTAGTAGTTTCCAAAGAAATAAATAATGAAACCCATTTTTTACCACTAACAGTAGATTATAGAGAAAAATATTCTGCAGGAGGTAAAATTCCTGGTGGATTTATAAAAAGAGAAGGAAGACCTTCTGATGAAGAAATTTTGACAATGAGATTGGTAGATCGTGTTTTAAGGCCTACTTTCCCTGAATCTTTTCGAAAAGAAATACAAATCATGATATCTTTATTATCATACGATAAAACAGTTTTACCAGATGGATTAGCTGGACTAGCTGCTTCTACAGCATTATCTATTTCTGGAATTCCATTTAATGGACCTATATCAGAAATTCGTATCATACGTGTAAATGGAAAATTTATTCTAAATCCAAGTTTAGATCAATTGGAAAAATCTGATATAGATCTAATAGTAGGAGCTTCTACTAATTCCATTATTATGATAGAAGGAGAAATGAAAGAAATCACAGAAGATGAATTTATTAACGCGGTTACTATAGCTCATCAAGAAATTAAAATTCAAATAAAAGCCCAAAACAGATTGGTAGAAAAACTACTACAACTAAAATCCAAGAATCCTTTCTTTTCATTTTATGAAAATAATAATATAGAAGATCCATGTTTATTGGAAAAAAAAACTATGAAAAAAAAACTTTTTTCTTTTTCATACGAAAAAATTTACAAATTATATAAAAACTTTTTGGATAAAAAAACCAGATCTATTCAAGAATATAAAATATTAAATAATTTTAAAAAAAAATTACCTATAAATGATAGAGAAAAAAATGAAATTTTTATAGATCAATGTTTTGAAGAAATAAAAAAAAAAATAACCAGAAATATGATTTTAGAAGAAGGAATTCGGTTAGATGGAAGAACTAATAAAAAAATACGAGAAATATGGAGTATTGTGGATTATCTTCCTGGAGTTCATGGTTCTGCTTTATTTTCTAGAGGAGAAACTCAATCATTAACTACAGTAACATTAGGATCCTCTTTAGATGCTAATAGAATTAATAATGTAATCATGGAAAATCAAGAAAAATTTTATCTACATTATAATTTTCCTCCTTTTTCCACAGGAGAAATACGTCCAATTAGAGGTGTATCTAGACGTGAAGTAGGACATGGAAATTTAGCACAACGTGCATTAAAAAATGTTATACCTGATAATCCTTATACGATTCGTGTAGTATCGGATATTTTAGAATCTAATGGATCTTCTTCTATGGCTACAGTTTGCGCAGCAAGTTTAGCATTAATGGATGCAGGAATATCTCTTGAAAAACCTGTTTCCGGTATTGCTATGGGATTATTTATAGATAAAGAAAAAAAAGTTATTTTATCTGATATTATGGGAGACGAAGATAGTTTTGGAGACCTTGATTTTAAAATAACAGGAACAAAATATGGAATTACAGCATGTCAAATGGATGTAAAAAAAATACAAGGATTCACCTATGATCTTTTAAATCAAATTTTAATACAAGCTTTAGAAGGACGTATGTTTATTCTAAAAAAAATGCTAGAAACTTTACCTATATATAGAAAAAAATTGAAACCTAATGCTCCTAAAATATATACTTTCAATATCCCAAAAAATTTTATAGGTTCTGTAATTGGTCCTGGTGGAAAAGTTATTCAAGAAATACAATCTTGTACAGAGACAAGTATTTTAATTGAAGAAAAAGGGAATATGGGTTATATTGAAATTATAGGAAAAGATTATAAAAAAATGGAGGAAGCAGTTCATAGAATTAAAGAAATTACTTTTGTACCTGAAATCGGAAAGGTTTATAAAGCAAAAGTAAAATCTATCAAAGATTTTGGAGCTTTTGTTGAAATATCTAAAGGAGTGGAAGGATTGTTGCATATTTCTGAAATAGGATGGAAAAGACTAAGTAATATAGAAGACGAATTACACATTGGAGATATCATAGATGTAAAATTTATGGGAATTGATAATAAAAATAAAAAAATGAAACTTTCTAGGAAAGTACTTTTACCTCATCCTAAAAAATGAGTAAAATAATAAAAAAACATGAGACAACTTAAAATCACTAAACAAGTCACAAATCGTGAATCTGAATCTTTAGATAAATATCTTCATGAAATAGGAAAAATTCCATTATTGACTCCAGAAGAAGAAGTTGAATATGCACGTAGAGCGAGAGAAGGAGATTCCTCCGCTATAGATAAACTAGTAAATGCAAATTTACGTTTTGTGGTTTCTGTTGCAAAACAATATCAAAATCAAGGGTTAAGTTTATGTGATTTAATTAATGAAGGTAATCTAGGTTTGATCAAGGGAATATTGAGATTCGATGAAACAAGAGGATTTAAATGTATTTCTTATGTTGTATGGTGGATAAGACAAGCTATATTACAGGCTATAGCAGAACAGTCACGTTCTATTCGTCAACCTACAAATAAATTGGCATTGTTGAACAAAATCCTTAAAACTCTTGCTCAATTAGAGCAAGAACTTCAAAGAACACCTTCTGCAAGAGAAATAGCTGAACATTTAGAAATGAATGAAAAAGAGGTAGAAGAATCTCTAAAAAATTCAGGTAGACATATTTCTATGGATGCTCCATTAATAGATGGGGAGGATTCTAATCTATACGATTTAGTAAAATCTGATGAATCTCCTCGTCCAGATGAACATTTAGAAAAGGAGTCTCTTCGTAAAGATATAAAAAGAATTTTGGAAACTTTAAGTGAAAGAGAGCGTCGAGTTATCATTTTACATTTTGGATTAAATGGATCTCCACCAATGACCTTAGAAGAAGTAGGACAATCTTGTGATTTAACAAGAGAACGTGTAAGACAAATAGAAAGCATAGCCTTAAAAAGATTAAAACATTCTTCTAGAAGTAAAATACTAAAACCTTATTTAGGATAAAAAAAAAAGATGAGA
Source organism: Blattabacterium sp. (Cryptocercus kyebangensis) (assembly GCF_003226855.1). Lineage (NCBI taxonomy): Bacteria > Pseudomonadati > Bacteroidota > Flavobacteriia > Flavobacteriales > Blattabacteriaceae > Blattabacterium > Blattabacterium sp. (Cryptocercus kyebangensis). Next base: position 103,577 of record NZ_CP029820.1, on the reverse strand, counting down.
CCTCGAAGGGAGTCGAACCCATAACCTTCTGATCCGTAGTCAGATGCTCTATCCAATTAAGCTACGAGGCCAAATATTTTTTACAATCATAAAGATAACAAATAAAAATTAGGATTGAATAATTTTCAAAAAATTTTTCATTTGAAGTGAAGAATTTCCAACAAGTCCACCATCGATATCTTTCTGTAAAAAAAGATCTCTTGCATTCATATCGTTTATACTTCCTCCATACAAAATAGATAAATCATTGGAAACAGTTTCTCCATATTTATTCAAAAATAAGGAACGAATGTATTGATGCATAAGTTGAACTACTTCAGGAGAAGCAGTATTTCCAGTCCCAATAGCCCATATAGGTTCGTATGCTATAATAAAAGAGTTTATCTTTTCTAAAGAAAAATGAAAAATTGTTTTTTCTAATTGTTTTTTTACCGTAAAAAAATGTTCTTCTTTTTTTCTATCTATTCCTGTTTCTCCTATACAGAAAATAATATGAAATCCATATTTTAATGAAATTTTAATTTTTTTGATTAGAATATCATTTGTTTCTGTAAAATATTTTCTACGTTCACTATGTCCTAATATTACTTTTTTAATTCCTATAGATCTTAACATAGATGCCGATACTTCTCCTGTATAAGATCCGTTTTCCATTTGATGGATATTTTGTGCAGCAATACTTAAAGTAGTCCCCTGTAAAATTTGATTTGAAATATGTAAAAAAGGAAAAGATGGAGCAATAATTATTTTTTTTTTGTGATGAATCTTATTTTCATAAATTATTTTTAATAAGTTTCTAAGATAAGAAGTAGTTTCATAGAAATCGTGATTCATTTTCCAATTTGCAATTATAACTTTTTTTTTCATTTTTCAGTTTCTTCTAATCTAAGATGAATTTTTTATAATATAAAAAAAATTTCATTTATTTTTTCTCATATCCTTTCTTAATAAAAGGATTGTTATTTTTAAAATTTTTAAACAAATTATTTCCAATTTTTTAGATAAAATTTTTTCTTTTTTTTTTTTCAAATAGAAAATATATCCTAATATTTTTTCTATTGAAGGGGTCTCCATTTTTTTCTTATATAATTCTATATTTTTTTTCCAATTTTTAATTTTATTAAATTGTTGAATATAAAGACAAATAATCTTAGAATGAGAAATATTTTTTTCAAAATTATGAGAAGTATTTAATTTTATTAGAGTAATGATAATATAATTTATAACATCTATATATGTATCTATCACATTTTCTTCTTTCACTTTTTGATATCCTCTTTTTTGAATATTGTGTATACGAAGTACTTTAATAAAAATTTGATCTATCATAGAATATATTTTTATGATTCTCCACGATAAATCATAATCTTTTAATTTTTTTTTAAATAATTTTTTACATTCTTTTATGATAAAATCAATGGAAATATGATTCATCTCATTTAATTTTAAAAATGAATTAAAAATAGTTTTTTAATGACAATTAATTGTGCAGGAACTTTATTCTCGTTTAAAGAACCAAAAGTTATGGGAATAGTTAATTTAACCCCTGACTCTTTTTATGATGGAGGTAAGTTTCATTCTGAATTCAGTATATTAAAACATGTAGAAAATCTATTAAATGAAGGATCTGATTTCATAGATATTGGGGGTTGTTCTACTCGTCCAGGATCCAAATATCCAACAGAAAAAGAAGAAATAAAACGTATTATACAACCCATTCGTTCTATAATAAAAAAATTTCCAAATGTTAGAATATCTATAGATACTTTTCGAAGTGAAATAGCAAGAATAGCTGTAGAAGAAGGGGCCATAATGATAAATGACATATCTGGAGGTATGCTAGATCCAAAAATGTTCTCCTTATTATCGAAACTTAAAATCCCATATATATTAAATCACATGAAGGGAATTCCAGAGAATATGCAAAAAAATCCATATTATTATAATACAATTATAGAAATAAATAATTTTTTTGCTAAAAAAATTTTTCTATTGAAAAAATATGGAATTAATGATATCATTTTAGATCCTGGATTTGGTTTTGGAAAAACTGTAAAACAAAATTTCCAATTATTAAAACATTTATCTTTACTAGGATTTGGGGATCATTTAATTTTAGGAGGAATTTCTAGAAAATCTATGATTCACAATATTCTTAATATTTCTTCTGAAAAATCTCTAAATGCGACTTCTATCATTCATACATTAGCTCTTTTAAAAAAAATAAAATTGTTACGTGTTCATGATGTAAAAGAAGCCGTAGAATGTATAAAATTGGTACAATATTATAGAAAAATTTTCTAAGTTTTTATTAATAAATTTATATTATCATAATTCCTTTTTTTCATTTTTATATTTTTTGAAAATTTCTTTCATTGATATTTTAGATATTTTTCTAGTAGCTATTATTTTATTCCAGGTATATAGACTTGTTTATAATACAGCTGCTTTAAATATTTTTTACGGAATTATTGCAACTTTTGTCTTCTGGAAAATAGTAGAAGCGTATAAAATGAAACTCCTTAGCATAGTTATAAGCATTTTTTTCAAAGGAGGGTTCTTAGCTTTAATTATTCTATTTCAACCAGAAATAAGAAAATTTCTTCTTATAGTTGGTAGCAGGATTTTTTTTAAAAAATTTATTCTTTCTATTTTTGGAAAATTCGAAAAATCAAGATTTTCCGTGAAAACGGAAACTATAGATAGTGTTGTAACATCTTGTGCAATTCTATCAGGAGACAAAACGGGAGTTTTAATTGTAATTCAATTATATCAAGATATAAAAGAATTTATACAAAATGGAGATGAAATGGATGCTAAAGTGAATAGTCCTATTTTAGAAAGTATTTTTTATAAAAATAGCCCATTACATGATGGTGCAGTAATTATTATAGGGAACAAAATAGTAAGAACAAGAGCCATCCTTCCTGTTTCTTACAATAAAGAAATTCCATCTCGTTTAGGTCTTCGTCATAGGGCGGCTATTGGATTATCCGAAAAAACAGATTCTATTTGTCTAGTTATTTCTGAAGAAACAGGTTATATATCTTATATTAAGGATCAAAAAAGAACAGTTATTACTAATATTAATAATTTAAAAATGAAACTTGAAAAGGATCTTCTTTAAAATTTTTTATCTATTTACTAAAATATGTATGACTATACGAAATTTATATAATTTTTATTCTATTTCCTCTGGAATAGAAATAAATAGTAAAAAAGTAAGAAAAAACTCTATTTTTTTTTCTTTAAAAGGAAAAAATTTTGATGGAAATCAATTTGCTCATGAAGCTATTTCAAATGGAGCAATGATAGCTATAGTAGATAATAGAAAATATTCTTCTCCTCATAAAAATATTTTTTATGTAAAAAATTCCTTACTTTTTTTACAAAAATTAGCTATTTATCATAGATATAAACTAAAAAATATACCTATTATTGCTATTACAGGAAGCAATGGAAAAACCACTACCAAAGAATTATTAACAGCTATTCTTTCTAAGAAATATGAAAATGTTCATTCTACTAAAAACAATTTTAATAATCATATAGGAATTCCATTAACAATGTTATCTATGCATAAAAAAACACAAATAGCAGTTATAGAAATTGGAGCAAATCATGAAAAAGAAATACAAAAAATGTGCTTCATAATTAATCCAGATTATGGATATATAACTAATTTTGGAAAATCTCATTTAGAAGGATTTAAAAATATAAAAGGAATTATTCGTGGAAAATTAGAATTATACGATTTTTTAAAAAAAAACAAAAAGAAAGTTTTTGTAAATGGAGATGATCCAATACAATTAATTAAAAGTATAGGAATTAATAGATATATTTTTTCGGAAAAAGTAGATTCAAATTCAGATATCATAGTTCAATATTTATGGAATAAAATTGGATTAAGATCTATTTTATGTATTGAAAATATAAAAATAGTTTCCCAATTAGTAGGAGATTATAACTTATACAATATAGCTTCTTCTATAACTATTGGAATTTATTTTCAAGTACCTTTAAAAAAAATTAAAAAAACTATAGAAGAATTTATTCCTAAAAATTATCGTTCCCAAATTTTAGAAAAAAAAAATATTAAAATCATTATAGATTGCTATAATGCTAATCCAAGTAGCATGATAAAAGCTCTTACTTTTTTTAATAATAAAATTAAAGGAAATAAAATAGCTATATTAGGTGATATGTTAGAATTAGGAAATTATTCTGAGGATGAACATAAAAAAATTATTTTTTACTTGGAAAAAAGCAATATAAATTCAATATTTTTGATAGGAAAAATATTTTTTAATACGAATATCAAAACTTCCAATAAAATTAGAAAATTTTCTAATAAAAATATATTTATACAATGGATACAAAATGTATCTGTTAAAACAGATTATATACTGATCAAAGGTTCTAGAAAAAATACATTAGAGAGTTTGATTTCTTTTATCTAATTATCTAAATTCTTTGTAGATTTATATGATTAAATTTGTATACGATAACTTCGTAAAGTTATTTCTTTTATGAAAGAAATTACCACAGAAACTTACCTGAAATGGTTTAAAGACATGTTTTTTTGGAGAATTTTTGAGAATAAATGTCGTTCCTTATATTTAAAACAAAAAATTAGAGGATTTCTACATTTATATAATGGACAAGAAGCTATTCCTGCTGGAATAACCCATGCTATGGATCTTTCTAAAGATAAAATTATTACGGCTTATAGATGTCATATATTACCTATTTCTATGGGCGTAGATCCAAAAAAAGTTATGGCAGAACTTTTAGGTAAAGTAACAGGGACCTCCCATGGAATTGGAGGATCTATGCATATTTTTAGTAAAAAACATCGTTTTTACGGTGGCCATGGAATTGTAGGAGGACAAATTCCCTTAGGTGCTGGTATTGCTTTTGCAGATAAATATTTTAATAGAGATGCAGTTACATTAACACTTATGGGAGATGGAGCTGTTAGACAAGGATCCTTACACGAAACTTTTAACATGGCTATGGTATGGAAATTACCAGTTGTCTTTATTTGCGAAAATAACCAATATGCTATGGGAACTTCCGTAGAAAGAAGCACAAATGTAAAAGAAATTTATAAAATTGGCTTATCATATGGGATGCCCTCTTATCCTGTAGATGGAATGGATCCTAAAAAAATAGCAAAAGCAACTTATAAAGCTATTGAATTTGCTAGAAGGGGAAATGGATCTACTTTTTTAGATATTAAAACTTATAGGTATAGAGGACATTCCATGTCGGATTCAGAATTATATCGTAATAAAGAAGAAATTCTTTCATTTAAAAAAAAAGATCCTATTTTAAAAATAAAAAATTTTATCATAAAAAATAAATGGGAAACTGTAGAAAGGTTAAACTTTATTGAAAATAAAATAAAAAAAAAAGTAGATTCCTGTGTTGATTTTGCAGAAAATTCGGATATTTCTTCTATTAAAAAAATGTATGATTCTGTTTATTATGAATCTAATTACCCTTTTTTAGATGAAGTTACACCTACCTGATATTTTTGGTGATATTGTTAAAAAAAAACGTTAAAATAATGGCAGAAATAATATCCATGCCTCAATTGAGCGATACAATGGAGGAAGGAACTGTAATCAAATGGAATAAAAAAGTAGGAGATAAAGTATCAGAAGGAGATATTTTAGTGGAAATTGAAACCGATAAAGCTATTCAAGATTTTGAAACTGATGTAAGTGGATTTTTACTTTTTATTGGTGTAAAAGAAGGAGAAAAAACACGTGTTAATGATATGTTAGCTATTATTGGAGAAAAAGATGAAGATATAAGTTCACTAATAGAAAAACCTAATTTATTATTGAAAATAGAAAAAGAAGGTCATCTAAAAAAGGAAAAAAAAATTGACCATTATCCTGAAAAAAAAAAAAAATATAGAATTTTTATTTCTCCTTTAGCAAAAAAAATAGCAAAAGAAATAGGAATTTCTATAAATAGGATAAAAGGAAGTGGAAAAAATAATCGTATTGTTAAAAGAGACATCGAAGCTTACGAAAAAAAATTAAATACAATAAGAAAATCAAAGGATAAAAAAGAAGAAAAAAAAATAAACATTTCTTCTATTAGGAAAAGAATATCAGAACATTTAATATATTCTAAATTTACAGCTCCCCACTATTATCTTTTCATAGAAATTAATGCAGAAAAAATGATTAAATTAAGAAAAAATTTAAATGATAAACTTTCTACAGAAGAAAAAATATCTTTTAATGATATCATTATTAAAGCCGTAGCTATATCTTTAAAAAAAGATCCAAATATAAATGTTTCTTGGAAAGAAGAAGAAATCCTATACCATTCCTATATTAATATTGGTATAGCGGTAGCTATACAAGATGGATTAATTGTTCCAGTAATTAAAAATGCTGATCAAAAATCATTATTACAAATTTCCCAAGAAATAAAAGATAAAGTATTTCGTTCAAAATCAAGAAAAATACAACCAGAAGAACTAGAAAATAGTACTTTTACAGTTTCTAACTTAGGAATGTATGGAATAGAATTCTTTACTTCTATTATTAATCTTCCTAATTCTTCTATTCTATCTGTAGGATCTATTACAGAAAAGCCTATTATTAAAGATTCCAAAATTGTAATAGGAAATATTATGAAAGTTACTTTATCTTGTGATCATAGAATTATAGATGGAGCTACAGGTAGTAATTTTCTTTCTTTTTTAAAAAAAATGTTAGAAGATCCAATGATCATATTAGTTTAACTTTTTTTTGGATATCCAAGTATAAAAAATTGGAAATAAAAATAAAATTACGGTGATAAATGAAAAAAGGCTTTCTAAAGAAATATTTTTATTTGTATAATATTTTTTTTCAAAAATAGAAAATATAAGTTTTATTCCAAGTAATAAAATAACGGAAAAGGCAGAATCTTTTAAAAAAGGATAAATTTCCATTAATTTTACAACTCCTTGAGTAGTAAATCTCATAGTTAAAATTCCTATGAAAACTCCTAAAAAAATTAATATAAAATTTTCTGAAAAAGCAACAGAAGCAAATATATTGTCAATGGAAAAAGCTAGATCCATTATTTCTATAGAAATAAGAATTTTCCAAAAAGAATCTCGAAATATTCTATTTTTTTTAGAATTCTTTGGAATAAATTTTTTAGAAAAAAAATGACTGACTCCAATATAAACTAAATATATTCCTCCTAATGGTTTTAACCACCAAATTTTAATCAAAATAGAAGCGAATATTAGACTAATTCCTCTAAAAAAATAAGCTCCAAAAATTCCATATTTTAAAGCCCTTTTTCTATCCTCTTTTTTTAACCTCATAATCATAGAGGCTAACATAGCTGCATTATCTATTGATAAAATACTTTCTATTAAAAATAAATTTCCTATAATAGAAAAAGATACTATAGGATTTTCAGTAATATCTGTAATATAACTGAAGATAAAATCTTTCATTTTATTAAAAACTTTGCAGGAAATTATTGTAAGTCCCTTTTTTGGAAATTAAAACATGAGTAGGTCCTTGTTCTATGATCTTCCCTTTTTCTAAAACTATGATATAATCCGCATTTTTTATAATATTAGAAGATAATCTATGAGCTATGATTAATGAAGTACAATTTTTCATCATCTTATTTAAAGAATTTTGAATCATTACTTCTGATTCTGTATCTAAAGATGAAGTGGCTTCATCTAAAATCATAATTGGAGGATTTTTTAATACAGCTCTAGCAATACTAATCCTTTGTTTTTGCCCCATAGATAATTTATTTCCATTATATCCAATAACAGTATTATATCCATTTGGAAGTTTTTTAATAAAATAATGAGCATTTGCAATTTTAGCTGCTTTTATTACAGAATTTATAGATATTTTTTCTTCCAATCCTAATGCAATATTATTTAAAATAGTATCATTAAAAAGAACTGGTATTTGCGTTACCATTCCTAATAACTTTCTATAATCTCTAGTTTTTAAGTAACTAATATTAATTCCATCAATAGTTATTTCTCCAGAAGAAACTTCATAAAAATTAGCAAGTAAATTGGCGATAGTAGATTTCCCACTTCCAGATCTTCCAACTAGAGCTATAGTTTTTCCTTTTTTTAAAGAAAAATTTAAATCCTGAATTAATACTAATTTATTATATGTTAATGAAACATTACGAAATAAAATTTCATTTTCAAAATGAAAAATAGATTTTGATTGTTTTTTATCATGTTGAAAACATTTAGTATTTAATATTTCTACAATTCGTTCTGCAGAAGCCTTCCCTTTTTGAATATTTGATATAGAATTAACTAAATTTTTTGCTGGATTAATAATTTGAAAAAAAAGCCCTACAAAAGAAAAAAGTATTTCTGGAGCCATTCCTTTTTTTTCTAAAAAGAGTTTACCTCCATACCAAACAATCAAGATCATAGTAATAGTACCTAGAAATTCACTAATAGGAGAAGCTAATTCTTTTTTACGATTCACACGTGCAGAAAGTTTTTTTTGACATTCAGATACTTTTTCAAAACGTTTTTGAATCTGATTTTCTGCATTAAAAATATTTATAATTTTTGTAAAATTCAAGGTTTCTTCTATAACCGAAAATAATTCTCCTAATTGATTTTGAGCCCCTCTTGCATCTTTTTTCAAACTTTTTCCTATAATAGAAATTAATGCTCCCATTAATGGAAGTAAAATAAAAGTAAATAAAGTTAACTGATAACTCATAAAAGATAAAGTAAGCAAATGAAAAAAAACCATAATTGGAGAACTAATTATATTTGCTAAAGAATTTACAATAGATACTTCTATTTCATTTACATCATTAGATAATCTTGACATCAAATCTCCATTTTTTTTATCATAAAAAAACATTGTGGGAATAGACAATATTTTTCGATGAAAATCATTTCTAATATTTCTTACAATAGATGTTCTGATTCCTATCATGAAATATTCAGCTAAATATCTAAAAGTATTTCTTAGGAAACAAAGTAAGATAATAAAAATACAAAAAATTCCAAGTGTATTTATTTTCCCGTATTTATCTGATAAAATATTTATGTAATAATGAAAATATTTTTGAATAAAATTAAAGGAACCATCTAAAAAGTTTAAAAATGTTGTTTTATTTTCTTTTTTTACATCAGTAATTTTAAGAAAAATACTTAGTACAGGTGAAATAGATATTATAGATAAAACTGAGAATAAAGAATGTAAAAAATTACACGATATATTTAGAATATAGTGATATTTGTAAGGTTTTGAATAAGACAAAATTTTTTCAAGTGCATTCATTGAATTTGCTTAATCCGCTAAAAGCAAAGATAATTAGAAAATTTTATTCTACTCTAATTTTTATATTTTTACCATAAAAATCATTAGAATGCGTATAAGAAATTTTTTTACAATTTTTACAGTTATTTCATTAACTACCATTTGTTTGTACTATATCTCTTTTAGTTTTTATATTTCTAATTTAGAAAAAAAGGCTTACGTTTATTCTAATGGAAATTTAGAAAAAACAAAAAAATATCTTGAATCTAAAAAAAGAATAGGATTTTTAAAATATAATCATTTTTTTGATAAAAATAAATCCATAAATCTAGGATTAGACTTAAAAGGAGGAATAAGTATGATATTAGAAATATCTGAAAAAGATTTATTAAAAAAGTTTTCTGATAATTCTAAAAATCCTATTTTTTTAAAATCATTGGAAAATGCGGATAAAAAAAAAGAAAAAAATCCAAATACTAATTATATTTCTTCTTTTCTAAACTCTTTTTATCAAGAAAAAAAAAAACAGAACATAGATTTTTCTATTTCGGATTTATTTGGAGTAAGATCTCATATAGATGAAATAAACTATAGTAGTTCCAATAAAGAAATAGAAAAAATTCTTAGAAAAAAAATAGAAAAATCTATTTCTTCCACTTATAATATTCTTAGATCTAGAATAGATAAATTTGGAGTCATTCAGCCTAATATACAACGAATTAATAATTCAAATAGAATTTTAATAGAATTATCTGGAATAAAAAATATTGATAGAATAAAAAATATTTTGCAAAAAAAAGCTGAATTAAATTTTTTTGAAATATATAATTTACAAGAAATTATACCCTACTTTGAAGAGATAAATAAAAAATTTTCCAAAAATTGGAATAAAAAAATAGTCGAAAATGAAGATAAAACTAAAATATTATTCAGAAATAAAATAAATAAAAATCGGTCTTTAATAGATTTATTAAATATCCCTTATATTATTAAATATACTAATAATCCAATAGTAGGGTTAGTAGATCAAAAATCTATGAATATCGTTAATAAATTTCTGAATTCAGATGAGGCTAAAGAATCTTTACCGTATAATTTACGAGATATAAAATTCTTATGGGGATATAAGAAATATCAATATAAAAAAACAAAATTTTTTCAATTATTTTCTATAAAAAAAACAAGTTCTGAAAAAGAAATTTATCCGTTAAATGGAGATATGATTGTTAGAGCATATAAATCTTTTGGACCATTTAATGAAATATCTGTCAATATAAAAATGAATCAGATTGGATCTAGGAATTGGAAAATGCTTACTGAAAAAAATATTGGAAAAAATATAGCTATAGTTCTAGATAATTTAGTTTATACAGCTCCTATTGTTAAATCAATAATACCAAATGGGATGTCTCAAATATCAGGTAGTTTATCTTTGCAAGAGTCCGAAGATTTAGTAAACATATTAAATGCAGGAAGATTACCAACTTCAGTAAAAATAATTCAATCTGAAATAATAGGCCCTTCTTTAGGAAAGGAATCTATACAGAAAGGAATATTATCTTTTTTTATAGCCATATTTTTCGTATTTATTTGGATCTTTTTTTATTATTATATCCCTGGATTATATGCTAACATAGCATTAATTTTTAATTTGATATTTATATTTGGAATTCTTATTTCTATAAATGCTATATTAACTTTTCCTGGAATTTCTGGAATAATATTGACATTAGCAATGTCCATGGATGCTAATGTACTTTTTTATGAAAAAATTAAAGAAGAGATAAAAAATGGAAATTCTATTCGTACGTCTATCAATAATAGCTATTCCCTACGAAAGGGGGCTTTATCTTCTGTTATTGACGGTCAAATAACCACTCTATTATGTGGACTTATTTTATTTTACTTTGGAATAGGTCCTATTAAAGGATTTTCTACGACATTAATTATTGGAATTTTTACTTCCGTTTTTTCTTCTATTTTTTTAGTAAGATTATTCTTAGAATTTCATTTAAATAAGTATAGAAAAATTTCCTTTAACTACCATAAAATATTAATTAATAAAATTAAAAATATTCAATGGGATTTTTTATCTAAAAGAAAATTAACTTATTCCATATCCTTTATTTGTATTATGATTAGTTTTTTTTCCTTTTTTTATAAAGGATTGAACTTGGGAATAGATTTTGTTGGAGGACGTTCTTATCTTATTCGTTTTGATCATAAAGTTATTCCAGATAAAATTTCTTTTCTTTTGTCCAAATCTTTTATAGAAAATGGAATCCCATCATCTCCAGAAGTAAAAACATTTGGAAAGGAAAATCAATTGAAGGTAATAACTAAATACAAAATATGGAGTGAAAGTAATCAAGTAGATAAAGAAATTTTGGAAAAAATGTTTGTAACATTAAAACCTTATTTAGGTCCTATAGATTTTAATAGTTTTAAAATATTAGGAAAAGAAAAACCTTTAGGAATCTTATCTATAGAAAAAGTAGGACCTATTATAGCTAAAGATATTACTAACAATGCATTTATTTCAATATCTTTATCCTTATTAGTAATATTTTTTTACATTTTTATTAGATTTAAAAAATGGCAATTTGGTTTAGGTGCTGTAATTTCTTTACTACATGATACAATTATTGTCCTTGGAATATTTTCTCTTTTTCATAAATGGATTCCTATTCTAGAAATAGATCAAACTTTTATTGCTGCGTTATTGACTATAATAGGTTATTCTGTCAATGATACAGTAGTGGTTTATGACAAAATTCGAAAAATATCAAAAATTAACCCTTCTTCTTCTTTTTATAAAATTATAAATGATGGAATTAATCTAACTTTAACTAGAACTATGAATACTTCATTCATGACTATGTTAGTTATCTGTACTATTTTTTTCTTTGGAGGGACCACTATTCGTGGTTTTATGTTAGCTTTGTTCCTTGGAATAGGTATTGGTACTTATTCTTCTATATTTATAGCATCATCTATAGTATATGATCTATCTAAAAAAATAGAAAAAAAATGATAAATTTTTTATTTATTAGTATTGAAGAAAGTTTTTTTATTATTTTTATAGCTATAATAATATTCGGACCAAAAAAAATACCGTATATAGCTCGTAATATGGGAGATGGAATAAGATATTTAAGAAATGCAAAACATAAAATTCAGAATGAAATAAGAAAAAGTAGTATTGATTATTTTTATGAAAAAAAACAAAAATCTATTAAAAAATAAAGAATTTATTTCTCTATAAAACGTAACTAAATGTTTTTTCTATAATCTTTTATGTTCGATTTATTTATTAATCTCTTTGCTAAAGATTCTATAATTTTTTTTCTCAAAAAAGAATTTAAAACTTCTATTTCATAAGAAAAATAAGAAGGTTTTTTAGAAGTAAAAATATGTTTTAATGGTCTTATAAAAAAAATTCCATTTTTACCAAAAATAGGTTTAGAAGTATTCTTTAATTTTAAAGAAAAAGAAAAACCAACAACTTTAGGTTCTTTATAATTATTAATCATAGAATCATAAAAATTAATTTTGTAATGTTTTTTTATCTTTTTAGAAAAAGAAAATGCTATTTTTTCTAAATTCCCAGAAATAGAATTTCTTTTTACCATATTATAGAATAATTTTTCTATTTTCTTTTTTATAAGAAATGAAGTCAAGTTATTTTTTATTTTTTCAATAGGGAATCCTCTTTTTTGAATCTTTGAAAGATATACAATAATAAAATCTCTATTTGAATTAGATATTATTTTAATGTCTCCTTCTTTTCTTTTTTTTTCAAAAGACCAATTAATAATTTCTCTATCTGCTTCTGTATTTAAATCATTTATTTCCCATTGATTAGATCTAATATTTTTCAAGAATATAGTTTCATATTCTTTTTTTCTTGAATTTTTAATAAATGTATTCAAATTAGAATTCTTATTTTCTATAAGAAATTTTCTAACATTATTAGAAATAGAATTTTCTGTCTTTCTAGATGGAATAAGTGTTTTTATAATTATAGCAAATTGATAAGCAGATTCAGTGGGACTTTTTTTATCTATTCTTAGAATATGATATCCAAATTCAGTTTTTGTCAATCCAATCGCCCCTTTTTTATTTTCTTCATTAAAAATATTAAATGTTCCAACAGAATTTTGTTCTTCATATTTTAACCATCCTAAACTTCCTTGATTTTTTTTTTCATTAACTGTATCATCAGATTTTTCTTGAACCAATAAATCAAATTTAGAAGGATCTTTTTTAACAATATTATATATTTTTTTAGCAATTTTTTCAGCTGTTTTTTCAGTTCTTCTATTAGAAGAACGTATAGCATTTTTATGAGAAATTAATATATGACTTGATAAAACAGAATCAGATATCATTTTTTTACCAATAATTTTTGCTATTACATATGTATTACCTACTTTTACAGGACCAAACATACTTCCATTTTTATTGTTTTGAACAACAAAATTTTGAAAAAAAATAGGAAGATTTTTTTTTAGATAAAAATTGGAATCAAAAGGTTTTTCAGATTGATTTGAAACAAAAATAGAATTTTGATTAGTATACTTAAATTTTTGAAATAATTCTTTCATTTTGTTTTTCATGTCCATCTCATCTTCTAAAGAAGGTTTTGATCGAATAATTGAAAAACTAAGACTTCTTAAGTCTTCTTTTTTATAAAGGAATTTATGTTTTTTAACATAGTCTTGAATCTCAGATTTTCCTAAAGAAATATTATATTTATGTTCTATTTCTGAATAAGGAATAAAAATATAATCAACAATAGAAAAAGAATTTTTTTCTTTATAATTCAATTCCGCTTCTACTAAGGATGTGTTTAGTCCATACATTAGCATTTCTATATATTTTTTTGCAAGAATTCTTTTTGGGATATGATTTTTTTCATAAGACCAAATATTCTTTTCTTCTTCAATTTGAGAATTATTTACAATGGATTTTTTTTCTAATTTTTTTAAATATAATTGAAATTTATTCATATCTAGATTACCATTATAATCCTGAAATTCAGGAATATAACTATATATAGATTGTTTAGATATAGCATTCCAAAAATCTTTTTCTGTAATTTGTAATCCTAATTTTATTGCTTGTTGATTTAATAATTTTTCATGAATTAATAAATTCCAAGCTTCATTTTTTAAGTAAAAATCGGATTCTCCTTGACGAAATCGTTTTAAAAATTGAAAACAATTAACATATTCTTTTATAGAAATATTTTCTCCATTTACTTTACCAACAATATTAGAATTTCTGGTAAAAAATTTAAATAAAATATCTGGATCCAATATAAAAGCCAATAAAGAAATTCCTATAAAAAAAAATAAAATCCATGTATTTTTTCTAATTTTTTCTAAAAAACTCATCTATTATAAATTCTTTTTTCTAATAAATCTAAGAAAAACTTCTTCTATTTTATTTTTAGATACCTTTTTAACTTCAATATACAAAATATCGCCAATAATTATTTTTTCTTCACTATTAGGAATAGATCCTGTATGAAAAACAATTAAACCTCCTAAGGTTTCATATTCTTCAGATTTTGGAATACCTAATTTATATTTTGCGTTAATAAAATCAATTTCTAAACGAGCAGAAAATAAAAATTCATTATCATTCAATTTTTTTTCAACAAATTTAATTTCATCGTGTTCATCTCTTATATCTCCAAGAAATTCTTCTAATATATCCTCTATTGTTATCATTCCAGCTGTTCCACCATATTCATCCAATATTATAGCTATACTTTTTTTTTTCTTAATAAGAAGATCCATTATTTCTCGTATTGGAGTAGTCATGTAAACCAATTCTACAGGTCTAATTATAGATTCTATATTTTTGGGTTTTTTCAAAATTTCTAAATAATGAATATATCCTATAATATTATCTATATTATTTTTATGAATGATAATTTTTGATAGTCCTTTTTCCGTAAATTTATGACGAATTTTATCAATAGAAGAAGTATATATATTGGAAGATACTATTTCTTTTCTTGGTACCATACAATCTCTTGCCTTTTTTTCAGAAAAATCTAAAGCTTTATGAAAAATCTCTACTTCCGATTCTACTATACCATGAATATTATTCTCTATATTTTCTGATACAAAATAAATTAAATCTTCTTTATCAAAAATTTTAGTTCTATTATCTTCTTTTTCTCCAAAAAATTTCAAAAATATATTGGAAATCCAAATAATAGAATTTGTAACAGGAGATAAAAGATTATCTAGAACATATACAGGAACAATAAATAAGCTTAATAATTCATTAGAATATGCGCTAAAGATAATTTTAGGAATAAATTCTCCAACAATAAGAATAATAGTAGCGGAAATTATTGTTTCTAAAAAAAGAAGGAAAAAAAAATTATCGTGAATTAATAACCATTTTGGAAAAATATATAGAAATAATTTCTCCATATGAATTCCATATACGACTAAAGATATGGTATTCCCAATTAACATTGTAGTTATAAATTTTTTTGGTTCTTTAATGCTTTTAGAAAGTAATTTAGAACGAAAAGAATCTTTCTTTTTTTCTAATTCTATTTGAAATAAACTGGAAGAAATTAAAGCCATTTCCATACCGGAAAAAAAAGCAGATAGAAGTATAGTAATAAAAACTATACTAATATGAAAAATCATTAGGAATCCTTTTATTGTATAGGAAGAATACCACTAATATTTTTTAGCTTAATTTTTTTTAGGTCATCAGTAGCTTCCATCCCATTCATAGCTTTTAATACCGTTCCATCGGAACAATATATAATGGTATACTTATTATTAAATATTTTTTTATATTTTTTATTCCAAAATATTTCCTCCGTTTTTAAAAAATCTCCATTAGAATTCATAATAATAATATTTCCTTTAATATGATAAAATATTCTTTCAATTGATTTAACCCAATTTGCACTAAGATAAGTATACTTATTGGTTTTTTTTTCATAAAGAAATAATTTTAATCCATTTGGAAATAATGTATAAATGGAATATTCCTTCATAATTGGAGAATATATAAATGATCGAACAATTCCATTTTCTTTATATAAAATACTTATACGAATAAAAATCCTCTTAGGTATTTCTTTTTTATTTTTTTTAAATTTAAAAAAAATTTCTTTTCTTGTACAAGAAAGAAAAGAAAACACCAATAAAAAAAATATACTTATAAAACTCTTTAGTTTTTTACTTATTATT
Organism: Blattabacterium sp. (Cryptocercus kyebangensis); assembly: GCF_003226855.1. Taxonomy (NCBI): domain Bacteria; kingdom Pseudomonadati; phylum Bacteroidota; class Flavobacteriia; order Flavobacteriales; family Blattabacteriaceae; genus Blattabacterium; species Blattabacterium sp. (Cryptocercus kyebangensis). The sequence goes on along the minus strand of NZ_CP029820.1, from coordinate 87,046 downwards.
TTATTATTGTATTTTTGTTTTTTGGTTGGTATCTTAGCTCAGTAGGTAGAGCAAAGGACTGAAAATCCTTGTGTCCCCGGTTCGATTCCGGGAGATACCATTTCTTCATTAAAATCCCAATTCTTTTTTTACATCTTCCGTAATGTCTATTCCTTTATTAACCAAAACACCTTTACCAGGACTACAATCATCAACTCGAACAATAGTTTTATCTTTTTCCATTACTATACTAATAGCTTTTTCTATTTTTTTATAGATTGGGTCTAATAATTTATTTTGTCTTTTGGATAAATCATCTGAAGCTGTCTTTTGATAGGCCTTAGCTCTAGCTTGTAATATTTCTAATTCTTTTTTAAGAATTGGATTTCTATTTTTTTGAAATTTTTCTGCTTTTTTATGAAATTCTTTTGCCAATTTTGCCAAAATATTCTCATGATTTTTACTCAATTTTTCCAATTCTTTCTGAACTTTAGAAAATTCAGGCATTTTTTCTAAAAGAATAAAACTATTAAGACAAACAATTTTTTGATGACATTTTTCTTGAGAAAATAAGGAATTTCCTATTCCAAATAATAAAAAAAACAATAGACAATAAAAAATAGTATTTTTTTTCATATATTTTCTGTATTTATCTGATATTAATTAATCTTGACCTATAACAAAATTAGTCTTCCATCCTGATTTAATAGAAAAGGATTTCCTATCTATAGGATTACTTATATCTAATCCAAAAAATCCTATAGGAAATAAAAAAATACGGAATCCAACCCCAAATGATTTTTTCATTTTTAACGGATTAAATGTTTTATAAGAATCACTAATATTTCCTCCTTCTATAAAAAGATTGGTCCAAAACTTGGATGTATTAGAAAATTCCTTAATCAAATAACGAACTTCCAAAATGGATTTATTATAAATCAATCCTCCATCATCTGGTGAAATATTTTCTGGATTCTTTCTATTAGAAGAATATCCTCTTAATGGAATATGATCTATATTTTCTATTTTTGAACCAAATGAATTTTTATCTCCACCCATATGGAATCTTTGTATTGGAAATAATATTTTCGTTTTATCATATCTTCCTAAAAATCCAAATTCATTACCCACTTTAATCACTATATTATCTATAATTTTTTTATACCAAAAAGTATTTATTTTAATTTTGAAAAACTCCATCCAATAGATTTTAAATCTTTTAGTATTTTTAAATAAAATGGAATAAGGTGGAGTAAATATTCCAATCAATTCTATTTCTGATCCTTTAAAAGGAAAAATAAAATCTGGATCATCCGAAATTCTTTGTAAAGAAATTAAAGATTTTATATTAGTATATCTCAATTTTCTATTGTGATCTGAAAATAGTTTTGTATTGTAATTCAAAGCCTCATAATCCATAGATAATTTAATTTTAGAATATGGATCTAAAACAACTAATGGTTTCTTTAAAGTCAAAGAAATTTCTATTTTATCTGTAAATCCTTCATGAACTGTTGTATCAGAATTGAAAAATCTAGGCAAGAAAAAAACATTTTCTGATTTTTTTATTTTCTTTTTTGAATAATTTAAATGAAAACCAAGTGATGTAGGACTTGTTCTCTCTATCCAAGGTTCTATAAAAGAAAATCCATAAGATTTTATATCCTTACTAAATTTAGTAAACAAAAAAAATTTTTGTCCATCTCCTTGAGGTAGAGGATTCCATGATCTAAATTTAAAAAAATTACTTAGAGAAAAATTTCCGAAATTTAATTTAAAATTTCCAATAAGGTCATCCCCTCCATATCCTCCGTGTATTTGAATTTGATTAGAATTTTTTTCAATTATACGCCATTCTATATCTAGAGTATTATTTTCTTTATTTTGGTGAATTAAAGGATGTATTTTACTATTATCAAATAGATTCAAATCAACTAAACGAAGTATACTAAACTTTATTTTTTTAGGAGAAAATAAAGACCCTGGATAAGTAGTTAATTCACGTCTAATAACATGATCTTTGGTAGTTGTATTTCCTGATATATTTACTTTATTTATATATACTGGTTTATTTTCTTCTATTTTTATTTCTAAATGAATTTTATTATTTTCCATTCTTTTTTCTATTGGAATTATTTTTACAAATAAATGTCCAATATTTAGATATTGTGAGAGAATACTAGATTCGTACTCTGAACTGAAAATATTTTTATCAATTCCAACTTTATCATAAACATCTCCTGTTTTATAAGAAAAAAATTTTTTTAATAAATCCGTTTTAATAATAGTATTACCAACAAAATTAACATTCCCTAAAAAATATTTATTTCCTTCAGAAATCTTAATTTTCATTCCATAATTACCAGAATTATTTTTCCATATAGAATCTAAAATGACTTGAACATCTAAAAATCCCATTGATTGATATTTATGTCGAATATTTTTCAAATCCTCTTTTATATTTTCGTGAGAAAAATAAAATGGATTTCCTATTATTGGTATAAAAAATTTTTTTCTTATCTTAACCATAAGATTAAGTAATTCTTCTTTAGAAAAAAGGTTATTTCCATCAAATAAAATATCTTCTATTTCTATTTTTTTCCCTTTATCTACATATATATTTAAAATGTTTTTTCCATCATAAATATTCCATTTACTTTTTATAGAAATTTCATTATATCCTTTTTTTATATAATAATTTTTAATATCGTTTTTAATAATTTGAATTGAATCTTCAGAAATTTTGTCTCCTGACTTTATTTTTTCAATGGAATAAAATCGAATTATTCCAGTTCCTTTTACATTTATTTTGTGAACTTCTATTAAATCTTCCAAATCAAAAAATAAATCTATTTCATTTGGATTTGAAGATGGTCTATTTTTTTTATAGATAAATATTTTTCCAAAAAGATGGCTTTTCCATAATTTTTTAATGGCTTGATCTACCTTTCTACTTGGTAAAGAAATTCTATTTCCTGGATAAATATCAGATAAATTTGAAATAAAATCACGATCATATTTTGTTTTCCCCATGACAAAAATATTCTTAATAAGAAAAGATGAAAATAACTCATTATTTTTTTCTTTCTGAATTATTTCAAGGTTCTTATGATTCTTTTTCTTTTCCGTTTTAGAAAACGATATATTTGATAAAAGAAAAAAAATTAACGGGAATAAAAATAAATTTTTTGATTTATAAAACTTTTCCAAAACGACGTTTTCTTTTTTGATAATTTATTATGGCTTCGAAAAAATCTTTTTTACGAAAATCTGGCCATAAAATATTCGTAAAATATAATTCTGCATAAGCAGATTGCCAAAGCAAAAAATTACTAATACGCTGTTCTCCACTAGTTCTAATAATAAGATCGACATCTGGTATTTTATTGGTATATAAATGATTTTGAAAAGAATAAAAATTGATATCTTTTAATGATAAATTTCCTATAGAAACTTTATTGGCGATAATTTTTGTTGCCCTTAAAATTTCCTCTCTAGATCCATAACTTAAAGCTAAAACTAACGTTATAGATGTATTATTTTTTGTTTTTTTTATAAAAAAAAGTAATTCCTTTTGGATCATAATAGGAAATTTTTTTATTTCTCCTATAACAATAATTTTTACATTTTTATCATGAATTTCTTCTAAAGAATTTTTTAAATTTTCTTGAAATAAACGTATTAAATCATCTATTTCTTTTTTTGGTCGATTCCAATTTTCTGAAGAAAAAACATATAAAGTTATGTAAGGAATTCCTAATTCTTTGCATCCATTTATGGAATCTCTTACAGAATTCATAGAATTCTCATGTCCAAATGTTCTTAATTTTCCTCTTTTTTCCGCCCAACGACCATTCCCATCCATAATAATTGCTACGTGATGAGGTAGACTATTTAAATCTATTTTTTCTAACAATTTCAAATATCAATCATTCTATAATAACTAATAAACAAATATATAAATAAAAAGTAAAGTAAAAATAGATTTTTTATAACTTATCATCAATTTCTTTGATCCATCCCCCATAATAATTTTTCTCGTAAAGTTTTATAATAAGTATATTTTTCTTCTTGAATAATATATATATAAAAAGGAGCTTTTCTAATATATAATTCATTATCTTTTTTTAAAGATGTAAGTCTAGTATCCATAGATAAGGAATAGTACTTTACTCTACTATGTATTTTTAAATGAACTTTTTGACAATCGGAAATAATCAACGGGCGTGAAAATAAATTATGGGGAGATATAGGTGTAATAACAAAATTTTTATTTTCAGGAGTAATAATAGGTCCCCCACAACTTAAAGAATATCCAGTAGATCCAGTAGGAGTAGAAATAATTAACCCATCAGCCCAATAGGAAGTTAAAAACTGATTATCTATATAAGCATCTATAGTAATCATAGATACAGTTTCCTTTCGTAGAATTACAATCTCATTTAATGCAAAATTAAAAAATGGATTATGATCCGTAATAGAAGTTTCTAACCATAATAAACTTCTAGGAATCAAATGAAATTTGCGATTGAAAATTTGATCTATTTTTTTAATAAAAACATCTTTATTAAAGGTTGCTAAAAATCCTAAATTTCCTGTATTTACACCTACAATAGGAATTCCAGTATCTCTAATAAAAGTTAGAGCAGATAATATTGTCCCATCTCCTCCAAAAGTAAACATTAAACTAAAATCTTTTTTTAATTCTTTATAATTAGAGAAAACAGGAATATTAAGATTTTTAAATTCTTCAAAAGAAGATAAAATATTAAAAAATGATTTTTCAATATATATATCTATTGAATGATTAGATACATAGCCAATGAACTGATTCAGATATGGAATATTTTTTTTCCCAAACTTTTGTCCATATAAGGCTATTTTCATCGTAATTTATTGTTAATTATCCAAAATATTGTAAAAAAAAAATACAAAGTATCATTTTAAAAAATTTCATCCCCAAAAAAATAATTTTAATGGTTTTAATTAAATTTATTTTATTTTTTATTATTCAATAAAGTAAAGAAAAAAAGCATGAAACAATCTTTTTTTCCTGCTAAAGTTCTCTTATTTGGAGAATACGGAATTATAGAAAATTCTAGTGGTCTTTCTATTCCTTATAATTTTTATAAAGGATCTTTAAAATTCCTGAATTCTACCAAAAATAAAGAATTTTTTTATTCCAATTTCGAATTAAAAAAATATTATAAATTTTTATTTCTTTTAAAGAAAAATAGAAAAAATTTAGCAAAAATTGATCTTAAAAGATTACACGAAGATATTCAAAAAGGAATTTATTTCCAATCAAATATTCCTAAAGGATATGGAATAGGTAGTTCAGGAGCTTTAGTTTCCGCTATTTATGATAAATATGCTAAAAAAAAACTAAAAAAATGTTTAAATAACAAAAATATAATAATTTTAAAAAAAATATTTAGTCAAATGGAATCTTTTTTCCATGGGAAAAGCTCAGGAATAGATCCTTTAATTTGTTATTTTAATCTTCCCTTACTCATTCGTTCAGAAACAAATATTTCTACCATAAAAATTCCTAAAAAAAATGAATTTAAAGGAAGAGGAGCTATTTTTTTATTGGATTCTGGTTTTTCTAGAAAAACTTCTTCTATGATAGAAAATTTTTTTTTCTTAAAATTAAAAAATAATGAATTCAAAAAAATATTAAAAGAAGAATTTATGAAATATAATGAAAAATGTATTGAATCCTTTTTAAAAGGAAATTTTAAAATTATGCTAAAAAACGTAAAATTACTTTCTACTTGGGTTTTTATTCACTTTCGTCCTATGATTCCAAAAATATTTTGGAAAATATGGGAAGAAAGTCTTTTTACAAACCTTCATTATTTAAAATTATGTGGTTCTGGGGGAGGGGGATTTGTTTTAGGATTTACTCCAAATTATGATATTTCTAGAAAAATTTTAAAAAAGTATACAACAGAAGTTTTATTTCGTTTTTAAGTACTATGATCCAAAAAATTAGAAATTAAAATGAATAATATTCAAAATAAAAAAAAGGAATTTATACGATTAAATCATTATTTATCCAATTCTGGTATTTCTTCTAGAAGAGAGGCAGATAAATTAATTCAATCAGGGATCGTAAAAGTTAATGGAATTCCCGTTACTAAATTGGGAACAATTATACACGTAAATGATGTTATAAAACTTCATGGAAATCGAATTAAAAATAAAAAAAAAATATATATACTTCTTAATAAGCCTAAAGGATTTATTACTTCTACACATGATCCATTTAATAGAAAAACAGTTATGAGTTTAATTCCCAATTTTTCCGATTGTAGAATTTTTCCTATCGGAAGATTAGATCGTTCAACTACAGGAGTTTTACTTCTTACCAATGATGGATTCATAACTGAAAAATTAACTCATCCAAAATATAATGTAAAAAAAATATATCATGTTTTACTAAATAAAAAAATTCACGATGAAGATATCTATAGAATTAAAAAAGGAAAAATATTTCTCAAGGAAGGAAGAGTAAAAGTAGATTTTATATATAGAGAAAAAAGAAAAAATAGAATAAAAATTGGATTGCACATAGGATGGAATAGAGTAATTAAACGTATTTTTAAAAAATTAACTTATCAAGTCATTCAATTGGATAGAATTAATTTTGGAGGATTTACTAAAAAAGATATTAAGATAGGATGTTGGTGTTTTTTAAATAAAAAAGAAATAAATAATACTCTAAAAAATTTTTTTGATGAAAAAAATTAGCATTATTAATGGTCCTAATTTAAATCTTTTAGGAAAAAGAGAACCAGAATTATACGGTACTGAAAATTTTATAAACTATTTTAATAAATTAAAAAGAAAAAAAATTTTTGAATCTATAGAAATGAGCTATTATCAAAGTAATCATGAAGGTAAAATCATAGATATCCTACATGATATAGGATTCGAATCCAATGGAATTGTTCTCAACGCAGGTGCATATACTCATACTTCTTTAGGAATTGCTGATGCTATTAAATCAATCTCTACTCCAGTAATAGAAGTTCATATTTCTAATATTCATTCAAGAGAATTTTTTAGACAAAAATCATTTTTATCTTCTGTTTGTAAAGGGACTATTTTTGGATTTGGATTAAAATCTTATGAATTAGGAATAATAAGTTTTTCTCTATAAGTTTTTTTTTCAAAAGATTCATTAAAACTTTGAATATATTGAATTATTTTTTCTCTTCCATATCTTTTTTTTACGGAAACTTTAAAATATTTAGGAATTGAAAAAAAATTTTTTTCAATTTTCCCTTTACAAAAATTTATATTCTTATCAAGAATTCTTGTATTTATTTTATCCGTTTTCGTAAAAACAATACAAAAATGGATTTTATAATTTTTTAACTTTTGTATAAAATCTAGGTCTATTTTCTGTATAATTATTCTACAATCTATCAATAAAAATAAACAAACTAAATTTTTTCTATAAAAAACATAATCTATTATTAATTTTTTTTTTTCTATTTTTCTATTCTTTTGCAAAGAATAACCATATCCAGGTAAATCTATTAAATACCATTTATGATTGATTAAAAAAAAATTAATAAATTTCGTACTTCCAGGATAAGAAGATACTTTAGCTTCTTTTTTAGAATTAATAATAAAATTAATCAAACTAGATTTACCTACATTAGAACGCCCCAAAAAAGCATATTCAGGAAAAGTAGAACAAAAAAACTGACTGGATTTTTCTATACTTTTTTTAAACTTTACAGAAAATATTTTCATGATCTAAACCAAATTTAGATAACCATTTTTCTAATATTTTTATGAATTTTTTGGGATGTTCCATCATAGGAACATGTCCACATTTATCTATCCAATATAATTCTGAATGAGGCAACAATCTATGAAATTCTTCTGCTACCCCTGGTGGAGTTACAGGATCTTGTTTCCCCCAAATTAAACAAATAGGTTGTTGAATTACAGATAAATCTTTAGACATATTGTATTTCATAGCACTTTTCGCAATATATAAAGTTTTAATTCCCTTTTTTTTATCATTCACAATATGAAATACTTCATCTACTAATTTTTTAGTAGCAATTTTAGGATTATAAAATACTTCTTGTGACTTTTTTCTAATATATTCATAGTTTTCTCTTTTAGGAAAAGCATCTCCAAAAGCTTTTTCAAATAATCCAGAACTTCCTGTAAGAACTAAAGAATGTACTAAATCTATTCTTTTTTTTGCTATAATTAAAGCAATATGTCCTCCTAGAGAATTCCCTATCAATGTAGAATTTTCAATTCCTATTTCTATTAAAAACTGAATAATATATTTAGATAAACTGGAAATATTTGTAAGAAATAGAGGCATTTTATAAAGAGGTAAAGAAGGGATTATTACTTTATATCCTTTTTTTGGAAAAAAATCTAAAAGTGCATTAAAATTACTTAATCCACCCATTAAACCATGAAGTAATATTAATGGATGACCTGAACCTTTTTTTATATAAGAAAATTTTTTTTCTTTATTAAACATAACATCATATATTTTCTTGATCAATTTTTTTATACATTGTAACTTTCAAATATCAAATATTTTTTTTACACTTCTTTTGAATAAGAAAATAAGCTTTTTTTGCTGCAAGTTCCTCTGATTTTTTTTTTGAAGGACCTCTACCCTCTGTTTGAATTCCATATTCAGATATGGTAAATTCAGATAAATAAGTAATTATATTTTTATTTTTTTCTATTTTAAAAGTATTAAAATTTATCAAAAATTTATTTTTTTGAGACCATTCTATGATCCATACTTTATAACTAAAAATTTCCTTCTGCAATTTCGCAATATTTACATGAAAATGTAATATTTTTTTATACACAAAATTTTTACAACCCTGATATCCGATTTCTAAATAAATAAATCCTATTAAAGATTCAAGAGCATTTCCAAATATATTATCAGATATAATTGGTTTCTTTTTTTTAAAGAAAATCTCTGTTAGCGTTAGTTTTTTAAAAATTTCATTTAAATTTCTTCTACATACGATTTTAGATCGTACTTGAGTTAACTCTCCTTCTTTTTTTTCAGGAAGTTTTTCATACAAAAAATGAGAAATAATAGAATTTAATACGGAATCTCCTAAAAATTCTAATCTTTGAAAATCTATATAATAATTTTTATTTCTTTTTTTTGGAGAAAAACTATGTATGAATACTTCTTTTAAATAACTTATTCTTTTGGGACAAAATCCTAATATTTTCTTTAATCTACTAACTAAAATAGAATCTTCATCTTTTAACATCTATTTTCTTAAATAAAATACAAACGTTATGTCCTCCAAAACCAAAAGTATTGCATATACTAATTCTTATTTCTTTTTTTATTGCATTTTTTGGAGTAAAATTAATTTTGGAATCTATTTTCTTATCTATTTGAAATAAATTAATAGTTGGAGGTATAATTTTTTTACTTAAAGGAAGTATAGTCGCAATAGCTTCTATAGCTCCTGCTGCACCTAATAAATGACCTGTCATAGACTTAGTAGAATTAATATCAATTTTATATATACTTTCATGAAAAACTTTTTGAATAGCTTTTACTTCTGCAAGATCTCCTAAAATAGTAGAAGTTCCATGAGAATTAATATGATCAACTTCTCTATATGCAATTCCAGCATCTTTTATAGCCGATTTCATAGCAATAATAATTCCTTTCCCTTCTGGATGAGGAGCGGTTATATGATAAGCATCTCCAGACATTCCTACTCCTCCTATTTCAGCATATATATTAGCTTTTCTATTTTTAGCATGCTGGTATTCTTCCAAGATTAGACATCCCGCTCCTTCTCCCAAAACAAACCCATCTCTATCCTTATCAAAAGGACGTGAAGCCGTTTTATAATCCTCATTTCTAGTGGATAATGCATGTAATGCATTAAACCCACCGACTCCACTTTGTGTAATAGCGGCCTCGGACCCACCAGTTATCATAATATCCGCTTTTCCTAAACATATTAAATGATAAGCATCTACAATAGCATTAGAAGATGAGGCACAAGCGGATACAGTAGCATAATTAGGACCATGAAGTCCATATTTCATAGAAATAAATCCAGCAGTAATATCTATTAACATTTTAGGAATAAAAAAAGGACTGAATTTAGGACATCTACCTCCATCCACATAATCAGAAATAGACTCTTCTAAGTTTAGAAGACCTCCAATTCCAGAAGACCAAATAACTCCAATACGTTCCCTATTCTCTTCTATAAAATTGATTCCACTATTTTTTACGGCTTCAGAGGAAGCTAAAATTCCATATTGTGCACAAGGATCCAATTTTCGTTGTTCTTTTTTACTAAAAAAAATATTGGGATCATAATTTTTTAATTCACAAGCAAATTTAGTTTTATATTTTTTAGTATCAAAATAGGTAATAGGTTCTGCTCCACTTTTTCCACTAACAAGGGAAATCCAATATTCTTCTAAATTATTTCCTATTGGCGTAATAGATCCTAGACCAGTAACTACTACTCTATTTAATTCTTTCATAAACATATAAAAAAGAATCAATACTTTCTAATCAGAATTGTTATCCTCTTTTTTTTTATCATCTAAAATATTTTGGATAGCCTCAATAGCTTCTCCTACAGTTGTTATTTTTTCTGCTTTTTCATCAGAAATACTAATATTAAATTCTTTTTCAAATTCCATAATAAGTTCTACTATATCTAAGGAATCTGCACCTAAATCATTGGTAAAACTAGCCTTAGGAAAAATATCATTTTCTTCTACACTCAATTTTTCTACAATAAGAGACTTTACTCTTGATGCAATATCAGACATAGGATCTTAATTTTTATTTTTTCTAACACAAAATTAGTAAACTTTTATAAATCGTATATAAATTTGTTTTATTAAGAAATACAATAGAAAATGAGTTCTCTTTATCTAGAAAATTATGGAATATTAAATTCTTCAAATAATTGGCAATTATCTCCTGAAGAATTACAAAATATAATTATTCAAAATAAAATGGGGGTAGAAACCAAATCAGGAGTTTTATCCGTAAATACAGGTTTATTTACGGGACGGTCTCCTGAAGACCGATTTATTGTGAAAGATAACATTACAAATGAAAAAATTTGGTGGGATGAAAAATTTAATCAATCTTTTGATTCTAAAAAATTTGATCGTATATATCAAAAAGTAGTCGGATACTTATCCGAAAAAAACTTATACGTAAGAGATGGATATCTTTGTTCTGATAAACGTTATCAACTTAATATTCGTTCTATTAGTGAATATCCATGGTCTGATCTATTTGTTCATAATCTTTTTTTTAGAATTTCTAAAATTGAAAAAATTTTACCAGATTGGTTATTACTATGTGCTCCTGGATTTCAGGCTAATCCAAGGACGGATGGAACAAATAGAAAAAATTTTACCATATTAAATTTTAAAAAAAAAATTGTATTAATTGGTGGATCAGGATACACAGGAGAAATAAAAAAATCTATTTTTTCTGTTCTCAATTTTATACTTCCTATATATAAAAATGTTTTTCCTATGCATTGTTCTGCAAATATTGGTAAATTAAAAAAAGACACAGCTCTTTTTTTTGGATTATCTGGAACTGGAAAAACTACTATTTCTAATGATCCTGATAGGAAATTAATAGGTGATGATGAGCATGGATGGACTGATGACAATATTATTTTTAATTTTGAAGGAGGTTGTTATGCAAAAATATTGGGTATTTCTAAAGAAAAAGAACCTATGATTTATCATGCTATCAAGAAAGGAGCAATGTTGGAAAATGTAATTTTAAAAAAAGAGACCAAAGAAGTGGATTTTTTTAATGATTCTATTACACAAAATATGCGAGTAAGTTATCCTATTGATTTCATCAAAAACATCGAAAAAAAATTACTTTCTTCCAATATTAGAAATATTTTTTTTCTAACCTATGATGCTTTTGGTGTATTACCTCCTATAGCAAAACTAAATAAAGCACAATCTGCTTATTATTTTTTATTGGGCTACACTTCTAAAGTAGCTGGAACAGAATTAAATATAAAGGAACCACAAGCTACTTTTTCTTCCTGTTTTGGTGCTCCATTTATGCCATTAAATCCTGTTCAATACACAAAAATGCTAATAAAAAAATTAAATAATTCGGAAATAAAAGTATGGATGGTAAATACAGGACTTATCTCTTTAGGGGAATCTAGGGGATTTCGTATAAAATTAAAATATACACGAAAAATTGTTCAATGTGTTTTAGATGGATGTTTATCTAGCGTAGATTACGAAAAATATCCTATATTCAATTTCTATATTCCAAAATACTGTCCAGGTATATCTCCAAATATTTTGAATCCAAAAAAAACATGGAAAAATAAGAAAATATATCAAAATCAAGTAGAAAATCTTGTAAAAAAATTTATAAAGAATTTTGATATATACAGAAAATACACGGATAAAGAAATTTTATCTGGAGAACCTAAAATAGAATAAATTTTTATTCCAAAAAAATGAATTTTTTTATAATATACTTTCCAAGTATATCATATTCTAGGTTAACAAAATCTCCAACCTTCATAAAATGAAGATTTGTTTTTTCATAAGTATAAGGAATAATAGATACACTAAATATTTTATTAGTACATTTTGTTATAGTCAGACTAATTCCATTAACAGAAATAGAACCTCTTTCTACAACTAAGTTTTCTAATTTTTCTCTAGATTTGAAAGAAAATAACCAGCTACCATTTTTTCTATTTATTTCAATAATTTTAGCTATTGTATCTATATGTCCTTGTACTATGTGTCCATCCAATCTTTCATGAATTTTCATTCCACGTTCTAAATTAACTTCATCTTCAACCTTTAAAAAATTTAAATTAGTACAACGTAAAGTTTCTTCCGATGCTATTACTGAATAAGTACCATTCTTTATCTCTATGAGGCTCAAACATATTCCGTTATGGGAAATACTTTGATTAATTTTAATCTGATCTAAAAATGGATTTTTAAAAGTAATAAAAAGATTATTTTTTTGATGATTTAATCGATGTACTTGAGTAGTACATTCTATTATACCAGTAAACATAATTGAAATTTATCCATATTTTTTTTAAATTAAAATATTTATTTCATAATATGCTATGAATTATAAAAAAAAGAAAATAAAAGTTGGAATTTCAACAGGAGATATTAATGGAATAGGAATAGAAATATTTTTAAAAGTATGTCGTAAAAAAAAACTTTTGGATTTCTTCACCCCAGTTTTATTCGGATCTACAAAATTATGTTCTTATTATGGAAAAATTTTAAATATTGAAGTAAATAATATACGAGAAATAAAAAACTTAAAAGAAATTGTCGATTATAAAATCAATGTTTTAAATATATGGAAAGAAGATGTTAGATTTGACTTAATCAAAATAACCCCTGAATCAGGAAAATATCCTATTTCATCTTTAAAAAAAGCAACAAAAGCTTTAAAAGATGGAAGAATTGACGTGCTTGTTACAGCCCCTGTAAACAAAAAATGGATGAATTTTAAAGGATTTCATTTTTTAGGTCATACTGAATATTTACAAAGTGTTTTAGATGGAGAATCCTTAATGTTAATGATTCATGAATCATTAAAAATAGCATTAATGACCCATCATTTACCATTAAAAAATGTTAGTTCAAAAATAACCATAAAAAAAATTTTAAAATCCATAAAAATTTTACATAAATCTTTAAAAATTGATTTTTCTATAGAAAAACCTAAGATTGCCGTTTTAGGATGTAATCCTCATTCAGGAGAAAATGGTTTATTAGGTGACGAAGAAAAAACAAAAATTAAACCAGCTATTGATATTTTATTTCAAGATCAAGGATTATTAGTTTTTGGGCCTTATCCCCCAGATAGTTTTTTTGGAAATAATAGTTATAGAAATTTTGATGCTGTTTTAGCAATGTATCACGATCAAGGGTTAATCCCTTTTAAAACATTAACTTTTAATGAAGGAGTTAATTTTACGGCTGGTCTTTCTCATATACGTACTTCTCCAGATCATGGAGTAGCATATGATATTGCTAAAAAAGGAATTGCCAATGAAAATTCTTTTAAAGAAGCTATTTTTAGTGCTATAAAAATTTTTAAAAATAGAAAAGAATATATGAAAATAATCTCTTCTAAATCTAGATTTCTATAAAATAACTACAACAAAATTATTTTTAACTCGTAAAAATCCTCCATTTATTTTTATTTTAAAAATTTTTTCATTAAATGATTTACTTAATTTTATTAATCCATAACCCAATACAGAAATAAATGAAGCATGATTTTCTAATATTTGAAAATAACCATTCAATCCAGGAGCTATAATAGAAATTGCTATATCTTGATATAAGATTTTTTTAAAATCAATAATCGTTACCTGCATATTATTTCATAATATCTGCTATGTAGAAGATAAAATCTTTTTTCCTGTTTCTATAACTTGTTCAATAGTACCTTTTAAATTAAAAGACATTTCCGGAAGATGATCTAATTCCCCATCCATTATCATATTAAATCCTTTAATTGTATCTTCAATTTTTACAAATTCTCCTTCCATACCCGTAAACTGTTTTGCTACATGAAATGGTTGAGATAAAAAACGTTGAACACGTCTAGCTCTATAAACTATTAATTTATCTTTTTCACTAAGTTCTTCTATACCTAGAATAGCAATGATATCTTGTAAAGAATTATATTTTTGCAAAATTTCTTTAACCCGTTGCGCACAATAATAATGATCTTTATCTATGAGATCCGGAGATAAAATACGTGAGGAAGAATCTAATGGATCTATTGCTGGATAGATTCCCAAAGAAGCTATCTTTCTTGAAAGAACTGTTGTTGCATCCAAATGCGAAAATGTAATAGAAGGAGCAGGATCTGTTAAATCATCTGCAGGAACATAAACAGCTTGGACTGAAGTAATAGATCCTTTTTTAGTAGATGTAATTCTTTCTTGCATAGATCCCATCTCAGATGATAAAGTAGGCTGATAACCTACAGATGAAGGAATTCTACCTAACAAAGCAGAAACTTCTGATCCAGCTTGAGTAAATCTAAATATGTTATCTATAAAAAATAAAACATCTTGTCCTTTTTTTTTCAAAACTTGATCCCTGTAATATTCCGCTAATGTTAATCCTGATAATGCTACTCTAACTCTTGCTCCTGGAGATTCATTCATTTGTCCAAAAACAAAAACGGCTTTAGATTTCTTTAAGGATTCTTTATCTACCTTAGAAAGATCCCAATATCCTTTTTTCATAGATTCCATAAATGAATCTCCATATTTTATAATTCCTGATTCTAACATTTCTCGTAATAAATCATTTCCTTCTCTTGTCCTTTCTCCTACACCAGCAAATACAGAATGTCCCCCATGTTTTTTCGCTACATTATTGATTAACTCTTGTATTAAAACAGTTTTTCCTACTCCAGCACCACCAAATAATCCAATTTTACCTCCTTTTGGATAAGGTTCAATCAAATCAATAACTTTGATCCCCGTATATAATATTTCTGTATCTGTAGATAAATCTTTAAATTCTGGAGGTCTATTATGAATAGGTCTAGAATTAGATTGATCTAAAGGGAATAATCCATCAATAGGTTCTCCTAAAACATTAAAGACTCTACCATTAATAGATTCTCCTATAGGAATACTAATTGGCCCTCCTATAATATACACCTCTTGACCTCTTTTTAATCCATCTGTTACTTCCATAGAAATACAACGAACACTATGTTCTCCAATATGCTGTTGAACCTCTAATATAATTCTATTTTTTTTGGATAATTTTACTTCTAATGCATCGTAAATTTTAGGAAGAAAAGATCCATCTTTAAAAGAAACATCAATAACTGGTCCTATAATTTTAATTATTTTTCCTTTTAATTTTTTTTTATTCATGCCATTTAAAAAAAACTATTAATTAGTATTATATAGTATACGTTAATCATATATATTTGTAAATATAAATGTAAGAGAAAAAAAGATAAAAAATTTTGAAAATTTATTCATTCATTGATGAATTTTCTTCCTTTTTACCGTGTGTATTTACACTTGGTTTTTTTGATGGAGTTCATATAGGACATAAAAAAGTGATTCAAAATTTAATTTTTAGAGCAAGAGGAAAGTATTGTTCTGTTTTACTAACTTTTAATCCACATCCTAAAGAAGTACTAATTCCAAGAAAAAATATTCTATATTTAAATACTCTTTCTGAAAGAATCCATCATATAAAAAAAACCGGAATAGAACATTTGATTGTACATCCTTTTACCCAAGATTTTTCAAAATTAAGAACTAAAGATTTTTTCCAAAAAATTTTGTTTTCTAAAATGAAAATTAAGAAAATTATAACTGGATATGATTCTCATTTGGGAAAAAATAGAGATGGATCTTCCCATCAATTAAAAAAATTTTCTAAATCATATGGATTCCAATTTTATCAAGTAAATCCTTATAAATATAAAAAAAAAATTATTAGTTCTACCAATATACGAAAATCTCTTTTAAAAGGAAATATAGAATGGGCTAATAAGGCTTTAGGTTATTTATATAGCTTATCTGGTTATGTGATAAAAGGGAAAGGGATAGGAAAAACATTAGATTTTCCCACAGCTAATATACAAATAGATGAAAAAAAATTAATTCCAAAAAAAGGAGTTTATGCTGTAAAAATAAATATTTTTAATCCTTTTTATCAAGGGATGATGAATATAGGAATCTGTCCTACTGTTGATAAAAAAAATAAAAAAATAAAAATTGAAGTGCATATTTTCGACTTTTATCAAGAAATATATGGAAAAAAAATTGATATTTTTATCGTTAAAAGAATTCGTGAAGAAAAAAAATTTAGATCCCTTCAGGATCTGAAAAAACAAATAAAAAAAGATCAAATAAAAATAGAATATTTTTTTGAAAGAAATCGTTTAAACAAAATTTTTTATTGTGATAAAAAAAATTGATCAAATAATTCAATATTTATTAATGCAAAAAAAATATTTGAAAAAAAAATTGATATTGATATCGTTTAACGATTCTATTATAGAATATATTAAAAAAAAACACCAGTTTAAAAAAAATATTTTTACAGAAATATATACAATAGAACAATTTATAGAAAAAATATCCGGTTTGTATATTTTTCATAAATCTCATATACTTTTTCATTTTTTTTATCTTTTAAAAAAAGAAAATAGTGATTTATCCAAAAAATTTAATGATTTTTTAAAATGGGCTCCTAATATTTTAAATGATTTCCAAGATTTGGATCTTAATTTGATTAATATTGAATATTTTTTTTCTTATATCATTTCTACCGAAAAAATTAAAAAATGGAATCCTAATCTAGAAAATAATTTAATAGAAAAAAAAAATTACTTTTTTGGAGAGAAATTTATGAATCCTATAAAATTCTTAAAAACATTCTTATAAAAAAAGGGATCGGTTATACTGGAATGATTTTTAGAATAGCTATTTCTCG
The DNA here is from genome assembly GCF_003226855.1 of Blattabacterium sp. (Cryptocercus kyebangensis). NCBI lineage: Bacteria > Pseudomonadati > Bacteroidota > Flavobacteriia > Flavobacteriales > Blattabacteriaceae > Blattabacterium > Blattabacterium sp. (Cryptocercus kyebangensis). Next base: position 69,526 of record NZ_CP029820.1, on the reverse strand, counting down.
TTTAAATAATTTTTTATCAAAAAACTTAGATATACGAATCATACTATTTATTTCCAGACTACAACTATTAAATAAATGTGAAAAAGAATTCATAAAAAAGATAATACAATTAGAAAAAGGATCTATATATAATTTGTATAAAAAAAATATGCTAATAAAAGATCCTTCCGATTTTCTCATTAAAAAAAAGATAAAAAAAACTTCAATAAACGATATTTATCTTAATCATATAAAAATCATTAGTGTTTCTAAAGAAATAGAACAAGTTAAAATAGTAGAAAAATTGGTCTATAAAATGATAAAAAATGGGGTAAAACCATATAAAATTGGTCTTATTTTAGGAGATAAATATTTAGCGATCCCATTATTTAATTCCCTAAAAAAAATTTTAGGTAAAAATCTATCTATATCCATCAATTATCCATTAAAAAATCTCCCTATTCATTCTACATTTTTTTCAATTTTTGAATTATTGTTAAAAAAGGAAAAATTAAAAAAATTTTATGGAAAAGATATACTAAGAATATTATCAGATGGGTATATACAAAAATTTTTTATCAAAAAAAATTTATCGTTTATAGTAGATAAATGGAATACGGAAAATTCAAATTTTATTCCAGAATCCACAATAAATAAATATTTATCTAAAAGTGATATAAATATCATTTTTCAAATAAAAACTCATAATACTAAGAAATGTATTATTGGTATTCTAAGTTTTATTAGAAAATTGAAAATTCTATTTTTTTCAAATTCAAAAAAACATTTATTAGAATTAAAATTTCTTTCGAAATTGGAGATTTATATGCAAAAAATAAAAATATTAGTCAGAAAAGCAGAAAATCATTTTTTTGGAATAAAAGACTTATTCAATATCTATAAACAATTTATAAATACAGAAAAAATACCATATAGACGAAATAATCCAAAAGGATTGCATATAATAGAATTTATGGAGTCCAATTTTGAAAATTTTGAAAATACAATTATAACTTCCGTTAATGAAGGTTTTATTCCAACAGATAGAATAAAAAAATATAATACTTTTATTCCTTTTGATATTAGAAATAAATTCAATCTCCCCATTTTTCAAGAAAATGAAGAAATTTACCATTATCATTTTAGAAAAATTTTGAGAAATTCAAGAAATATTTATTTGATTTACAAAAATCAACCAGATGAACTTAATTCTGGAGAAAAAAGTCGTTTTATTCATCAAATAGAAATAAGTTCAAAACTTATCACAGAAAAGAAAAAAAATTTTCCATTTCTATTTTCAAAATCGAAAATATCTCCTATTGTGATAAAAAAAACAGAATCAATGATTCAACGTTTAGATAAAATATCTACTAATGGTTTATCTCCTTCTTCCATTAATCTGTATAATTATAATCCTCTTCTTTTTTACTACAAAAAAATTCTTGGATTAAATGATCCAGAAAAAATTTCGCTAAAACAACAAGTAGGAAAAATAATACACAAAATATTAGAAATCTTATATCATCCTATTAAAGGATATTTAATTACTATAGATTGGATCAATAAAATGAAAAAAAATTACGAATATATTACAGAAAAAGTATTATTAAAATCTATAAAAAATCCCTTTATAAAAGGTAAAAATATGTTAATCAATTCTATAATAAAAAATTATATAAAAAATTTTATTTCCTGGGAGGAGAAATTTGTTCATAAAGGTCATAAAATTTTGATTAAAGAATTAGAATTTAGTACTTCTACAATATTGGACATTGGGAATCATAAAGTTAATTTATATGGAATCATAGATCGAATAGACGAATATGATGGAATTACACGTATTATTGATTATAAAATAGGAATATCAAAAACAAAAAAAATACATATTCCTTTGAATAAAATTGAAAATATATTTCAAGATCCCAATTATCGAAATACTATGCAATTACTGATTTATATGTATTTATGGTTTAAATCCACTATCTTTTTAGGATGCAAAATTCATCCACCAATTATTTCTATTGTTTCACCAGAAAAAGATAAAAATAATTCAATATTAACAATTCCTGTAATTTTTTTTCATCAAAAAAAAAAGTTTATTACATATGAATGTTATGTAAAAATTTTTCTACCATTACTGATTAATAAAATTTCTGAAATTTTAAATCCAAAAATTCCAATTATAGAAAAAAAAATTAGTGATTTTTGATATATTTCATATTTTTATATATATAGTTTCCTCCTCTTTACAGTATTTGAAAAAATTTTAATCTCAATAAGATCTATAGAAGTATAGAATCTATTTTGAATAAATTTTTTTATACTTCCATTATATTATGGTCCTTTATTATAAAATTGATTGTTTAACTTTTGTAAGTGTAGATTATAAAAATTCTATTCTATCTATTTTTTCTAAAAAAAACCATAAAAAGTAAAGAAAATAATTTTTAATAATTTATTAAATTTTTTTATTCCTATAATTTATCAAAAATATAGTCTTGAAAAAAAGAATCATAAGATATGAAAAAATAAAATTAATGATAGTTTTAATTGAATTCAAAATATCATATTTAATAATCAAATAAAAAAATATATAAATACCACAAAATAACTGTAAAATTGAAAATATAATATATAAATCAGTTTTTTTATTTATCGTTAACAAATAAAAAAAGAAAAAAAAACTACTAATAGGCAATAAAAAAATATATATTTTTAATAAAAAAAAATTTTTTTCATAAAAAAAAAATTCCATATTATATGAATGAAACTAAAAAAAAAAGTTAAAAAATTATATTGTATAGTTTTTTTTAGGAAAAGTTTCATAATACAAACTAAATCTATAAAGATACCTTAATTTTTAACATGAAAAACATTATTGATGAACTTTCTTGGAGGGGATTAATACAAAATAGAGTTCCTGGTGTAGAAAAACAATTAAAAAAAAAGACTACTATATATATGGGATTCGATCCTACATCGGATTCTTTACACATAGGGAGCTTACTCCCAATTATTATATTAATTCACTTTCAAAAAATGGGGCATAAATCTTTAATATTAATTGGTGGGGCAACAGGTTTTATAGGAGATCCATCAGGAAAGTATGATCAAAGAATTTTTTTAAATAAAGAAACATTGCAAAAAAATATAGAATCTATTAAAAAACAATTATCTAAACTATTAAATAATTATTCAGAAAAAATAGAATTTATAAACAATTTTGATTGGATTAAAAATATTTCTTTTTTGGAATTTGTCAGAAATATAGGAAAATACTTTACTATAAAGTACATGATATCTAAAGATTCTGTTAAAAAACGTATTCAAAATAATAAAAAACATCAAGGAATATCTTTCACGGAATTTACTTATACTCTTATACAAGGATATGATTTCCTTTATTTAAATAAGAAAAAAAATTGTTTACTACAAGTGGGTGGTTCTGATCAATGGGGAAATATAACTACTGGAATAGAACTTATTAAAAAAAAAACAGGGAAAAAAGCATATGGAATTACTTTTCCTTTAGTTACAAGAACTAATGGATTAAAATTTGGAAAAAGTGAGAAAGGGGAAAATATATGGTTAGACGGAAATCGTACCTCTCCATATAAATTCTATCAATTTTGGATGAATGTTTCGGATGTTGAAATTGAAAATTTTATCAAAATATATACTTTTTTTTCAAAAAAAAAAATTGAAAAATTAATTTTAAAACATAGAAAAAATCCAGAAAAAAGATTATTACAAAGAAAATTAGCATCGGAAATAACTAAATGGGTTCATGGCAAAGAATCTTATGAAAAAGTGTTTAAAATTTCGCATATTTTATTTGGAAAAAAATATACAAGTAATTTATTGTCATCTTTAAATGAAAAGATTCTTATTTCTCTATATGAGAATATTCCACATATGATTTTACCTAAAAAAGAGTTTAGAAAAGGTATTTTTTTATTAGATTTATTAAAAAAAAGCAGCCTTTTTAAGTCTAAAAGTGAGGCTAATCGTGCTTTAAATTTAAATTCCATTTCTATAAATAAAAAAATAATCAGAGAAAATATACTTCTTAAAAAAGAGAATGTAATAAAAAAAAAATATATTTTACTTCAGTTCGGAAAAAAAATTTTTCTCATTCTAAAAATAGATTAAATCTAATATCCAAAATTTTGGAGTTTTTTATAATTTGAACGCCAATTTTTGCATATTTTTACATTTAATCTTAACCATACTTTTTTTTTAAAAAAACTCTCTATTCCTTTTATAGAAAAAAATCCTAATCTATTTATAGAATCTCCTTTTTTACCAATCAAAATCCCTTTTTGTGAATCACGCTCTACATATATAGAAGAACATATATGTATGCTATTCTTTCCATCCCGAAATTTTTCCGTAAAAATCTCCACAGAATAAGGAATTTCCTTTTTATACATTAATAATATTTTTTCTCTAATTATTTCATTTACAAAAAATCGTTCGGATCTATCACTTAAAAATCCTTTAGGATAATAAGGGGGGCCTTTAGATAACAAATCTAAAATTTTATTCATTAATAAATCTTGATTTATGTTTTTTAATGCAGATATTGGTAATATTTCTGAATCAGGAAAAAAATTATTCCAATAATTGATCGTATCATACAACATAGTTTCACTATATTCCACTCCAATTTTATCAATTTTATTGATTAATATAAGAATAGGAATCTTTTTTTCTTTAAGAGAATTCAAAAAGGAGAAATATTTATTAAATAAATGAAATTTTCCTATTTCTGTGGTAAATAAAATAATATCAGCGTCTTCTAAAGATCTTTTTACATATTTCATCATGATTTTTTGCATAGAATAAATCGGTTTTATCATAATTCCAGGAGTATCCGAAAAAATAATTTGGTAGTTATATTGATCTATTATTCCCAATATTCTATGACGAGTCGTTTGTGGTTTATTGGTGATTATAGATATATTTTCACCTACAAGAGAATTCATTAATGTTGATTTTCCTACATTTGGAAATCCTATAATATTAACAAAACCAGATTTATGTTTATGATTAATCACTTTATTGTTCATATTTTAATTTTCTAAATACAATTCCCTTTTCTTTAAAAAAATCTACTAAAATTCTATCATTATCATGGATTTTTCCTTTAAGTATTTCTTTGGAAAGATTATTTAGAATATCATGTTGAATTAGTCTCTTTAATGGTCTAGCACCAAAATAGGGATCATAACCTTTTTCAGAAAAATATGTTATTGCTTCATTGGTCACTTCTATAAAAATATTTTTATTCGATAATAATTTTCCTAATTTTTTCATTTGTAATTTTACAATATCTTTAATTTCTTTTCTAGAAAGAGGTTTAAATAAAATTATTTCATCAATACGATTAATGAATTCTGGTCTAACAATATTCTTTAATAAATCTATTAAAGAATTTTTGATCGTTTCCATTTTATTAATAGATATTTCTTGATCTAAATTTTCCTGAATAATATCCGATCCTATATTAGAAGTCATGATAATAATGGTATTTGTAAAATTAACAATTCTACCTTTATTATCTGTTAATCTTCCATCATCTAATACTTGTAAAAGTATATTAAATACATCAGAATGGGCTTTTTCTATTTCATCTAATAAAATGACCGAATAAGGTCTTCTACGTATAGATTCTGTTAATTGTCCACTTTCATCATAACCGATATATCCAGGAGGAGCTCCAATAAGTCTACTTACAGAATGACGTTCTTGATATTCACTCATATCGATACGTACCATATTTTTCTCATTATCAAAAAGATATTCAGTCAACGTTTTAGCAAGTTCCGTTTTTCCAATGCCTGTACTACCCATAAAGAGAAAAGATCCTATAGGTTTTTTTTCATCTTGAAGTCCAGCTCTAGAACGACGTATAGCATCTGCAATAGATTTAATAGCTTCATTTTGCCCTATTACTCTTTGATGTAATTCTTTTTCCAAAAACAATAACTTTTCTTTTTCACTTTGTAACATCTTTTTAATTGGAATTCCGGTCCATTTAGAAACAACCTGAGCTATATCTTCTTTAGATACTTCTTCCTGAATTATTTTTACCCCTTTATCCTCTTTTTTCTTTAATTCTATTTCGAATAATTTTACCTTATTTTCTTCTTCTTTTATTTTTCCATATCTCAATTCAGCTACTTTTCCATAATTTCCTGATCTTTCTGCTTGTTCCGAATCAAATCTAAAATTTTCTATTTTATCTTTAGATTTTTGTATTCCTTCTACCAAATCTTTTTCACTTTGCCATTGAGCTTGAAATTTTCTTTTTTCTTCATTCAATTTATCTAATTCTTTTTTTAAAAAAATTAATTGTTTTTCATCCTTTTCTCTTTTTATAGCCTCTATTTGAATCTCCATTTGCATTATTTTTCTATGTAAAACATCTAATTTTTCTGGTTTAGAATTTATTTCCATCCTTATTTTTGAAGCTGCTTCATCAATAAGATCAATAGCTTTATCTGGTAAAAAACGTTCGTTAATATAACGTTGAGATAATTCTACTGCAGAGATAATAGATTTATCTTGAATTCTTACTTTATGATAGCTTTCATACTTTTCTTTAATACCACGTAAAATAGATATAGAATCTGTTATAGAGGGTTCCTCAATATATACCTGTTGAAATCTTCTTTCTAGAGCTTTATCTATTTTAAAATATTTTTGATATTCATTCAAAGTAGTGGCTCCTATAGCACGTAGTTCCCCTCTTGCTAATGCCGGTTTTAAAATATTTGCAGCATCCATAGATCCTTCTCCACCACCTGAATTTACCAATGTATGAATTTCATCAATAAATAAAATAATCTCTCCATTTGAAGATATTACTTCTTTGATAACAGATTTTAGACGTTCTTCAAATTCCCCTTTATATTTAGCTCCTGCAATGATAGAAGCCATATCTAAAGAAAAAACTTGTTTATTTTTTAAATGATCTGGAACATCTCCGTTAATAATACGATGTGCTAATCCTTCAGCTATCGCCGTTTTTCCAACTCCTGGTTCTCCAATTAAAATAGGATTATTTTTTGTTCTTCTAGATAATATTTGTAAAACTCTACGTATTTCTTCATCACGTCCAATAACAGGATCTAATTTTCCTTTATTTGCCCATTCATTAAGATTTTTTGCATATTTATCCAAAGAATTATAAGTATTTTCTTCTGTTTTAGAAACTACATTACTACTTTTTTTTCTCATATCTTCAATAATTTTTTGAATATTTTTTTATGTAAATCCTTTATTTATGAATAATTGAGAAATTATATACGATTTTGTAAAAATTTCATATAAAATATGTTCTCTATAAATAAATTTATTTATCAAAATCTTTGCATAGGATTCTTCTATTTTAAACATTTGTATAACATTACTACTTAAATTTTTAGTAATAGGAATCCAAATCAATATTTTATTTTAGGATAAGAAGATATAATACTATCTAACTTTATCATTATTGATTGATGATTTATATTCAATTTTTTTAGAATATGTGCATTTTCAATAGTAGGTTGATTCTTTTTTAAAGCAATATGTTGCGAATTTTGTATTATTTCTTGAGATTTTATAGTAAATTTATTGAAGTTCATAATTATAGAAATTAATTTTTTATTTCAAAATTTTAATACAATTACAATTGAAAAATTCTAAGATAATATATATTGTTATTTATTTTATTTTTCAATTTTTATAGAAATATTTTTGTATTTACTTTTTACATAATTTTTGGATTCTATACCTTAAATTAATTTATTTTCGTATCATGATCACAAAGGAAGAAATACAATCCATTTCAGAAAGAATTAATAGGATTCATAAGGTTCTTAACCTCGATAAAATAAATGAATATCTTGATAAAGAACAAAAAAAAATTTTAAAACCTAATTTTTGGAATAATTATAAAGAATCCAAAAATTTTATAAAACGTTTGCATGCTATGAAAACATGCATAAAAGATTTTGTTGAATTAAAAAATTCTCTAGAAGAATTAGAAATTATTTTTTCTCTCTCTAAAGAAGAAAATCTTGAAAAAGAACTTCAAATTCAATTACATAAAACCAAAAAATTACTATCAGATTTAGAATTAAAAAACTTTCTTTCGGAAGAAGAAGACAGTTTTAATGCTATATTACAAATTTCTTCTGGAGCAGGAGGAACTGAAAGCTGTGATTGGAGTTCAATGTTAATGAGAATGTATATAATGTGGGGGGAAAAAAAGAAATACTTTGTTAAAAATATTCATCTCATTCCTGGAGATATTACGGGTATAAAATCCATTATTTTAGAATTCAAAGGGATATATGCTTTTGGATATTTAAAAGGAGAAAATGGTGTACACAGATTAATCCGTATATCTCCATTTGATAATAATTCAAAACGTCATACTTCTTTTTCTTCTGTTTATGTATATCCTTCAGTAGATAAAAATATCAAAATTGATATAAAAATATCTGATATTCATTGGAGTACTTTTCGATCTTCTGGATCAGGAGGACAAAATGTCAATAAAGTAGAAACAGGAGTTAGATTACGTCATATTCCAACTGGAATTACTATTGAAAATACAGAATCTCGTTCACAAATACAAAATAGACAAAGAGCTTTACATCTTCTTAAATCTAGATTATTTGAAATAGAGATTCAAAAAAAAAATGAGAAAAAAAATAAAATAGAATCTGAAAAAAAAAAAATAGAATGGGGATCTCAAATACGAAATTATATCATGCATCCTTATAAATTAGTAAAAGATTTACGAACGGGTTATGAAACTACAAATATTCATTCCGTAATGGATGGAGAAATAGATATTTTTCTTAAAAAATTTATGGTATATAACAAAAAAATAGAAAAATAGAAAATAAATTAAAAATTTTTCTACTCTCTTAATTTTATTCAATGAAAATTAGATATTCCGATCTTATAGATCAAACTTTTGATTTTCCTACAGAGGAATTTGCTATTAAAAATAATTTTTTAGAATTTCATGGAATTCCATTAATAGATCTAATTCAAAAATATGGAACTCCATTAAAATTTACCTATTTACCAAAAATTTCTCATAACATACAAAAAGCAAAAAAATGGTTTGAAAAAGCAATTCATTCTAATCGATATAACAACAAATATACCTATTGTTATTGTACAAAAAGTTCTCATTTTTCTTTCATATTGGAAGAAGTATTAAAAAATAATATTAGCATTGAAACTTCATATGCTTATGATATAGAAATCATTAAGAATCTTTATCAAAAAGGAAAAACAAATAAAAACATTGAAGTTATTTGTAATGGATTCAAAACTCATAATTATATAGAAAATATATCAGAATTAATAAACAATGGTTTCTATAACACTATTCCAATATTAGATAATTCCGATGAATTGGAAAAACTGAGCTTTTTTATTCATTATCCATTTAAGTTAGGTATACGAATAGCCTCTGAAGAAGAACCAAAATTTGAATTTTATACTTCTCGATTAGGAATAGGATATAAAGATATTCTTATTTTTTACTTGAATAAAATAAAAAATAATTCAAAAGTAGAACTAAAAATGTTGCATTTTTTCATCAATACAGGAATAAAAGATACCGCTTATTACTGGAATGAACTTTTTAAATGTTTACATATTTACGCTAGATTAAAAAAAATTGCACCTGAATTAGATATCCTAAATATAGGAGGAGGTTTTCCTATTAAAACATCTATGTCATTTAAATACGATTATGAATACATGATCAATGAAATTGTTTATCAAATAAAAAAATTTTGTCAAGATGAGAATATTTCAGAACCACATATATATACTGAATTTGGAGCCTATACAGTAGGAGAAAGTGGGGGAATTATCTATAAAATACTTAATCAAAAAAGACAAAATGATAGGGAAAAATGGAATATGATAGATAGCTCTTTTATGACTACACTTCCGGATACTTGGGCTATAAGTCGTCGATTTATCATGATGGCAATTAACCGTTGGAATGATTCTTATGAAAGAGTATTTTTAGGGGGGTTAACCTGTGATAGTGATGATTATTATAATTCAGAACAACATATGAATGCCATATATCTTCCCTGTTTTCGTGAAAAAATTCCGCTTTATATTGGATTTTTTAATACGGGAGCATATCAAGATACAATAAGTGGATATGGGGGAGTCCATCATTGTCTAATTCCACAACCAATTCATATTTTAATCAATTATAATGAAAAAAAAAACTTAGTATATAAAATATTTCGCTATTCACAAAGTCCTGAAGAAATATTAAAAATATTAGGTTATTGAAAATAATATTTTTTTTATGAAAAGAAAAACTTTTGCTGGAATTCCTAAAAAATATGCTACTCTTGAAAAAGCAAAAATTGTCCTTATTCCTGTTCCATATGATTATACAGGGACATGGAAAAAAGGATCTAAAAAAGGTCCTAAAGCATTTTTATCTGCATCAGAACATATGGAATTATATGATATAGAAACTAATTCTGAGGTCTACAAAAGAGGTATATTTATTTCTTATCCTATAAGTAATTATTCATTTTCTTCCAAAAAAATGATAGAAAAAGTATACTATATTACCAAAAAATATCTTTTAAAAAAAAAATTTGTAACTCTTATCGGAGGAGTACATTCCATATCGATAGGAAGCATTCGAGCATTTGGAGAAAAATATCCTGATATGAGTATTCTTCATATGGATGCACATACAGATTTACGTCCTATATACAATGGAGATCCTTATAACCACGCTTGTTCTATGTATGAAGCCTCAAAAAAATATCCGATTATACAAATAGGAATTAGAAGTATGGATATACTAGAAAAAAGTTATATCCAAAATGATAATGTTTTTTATTTTCATGAAATATATAAAAATGATTTATGGATGAAAAAAGCGATTCAAAGATTATCTAAGAATGTATTTATAAGTATAGATGTTGATGTTTTTGATCCAAGTATAGCTCCTTCTACAGGGACTCCAGAACCAGGAGGTTTTTTTTGGTACGAAACTTTAAAATTTTTGAAAATGGTTTTTGAAAGTAAACAAATTATAGGGTTTGATATTGTTGAACTTTTACCAAATGAAAAAGATTTTTCTACAGATTTTTTATCCGTTAAACTCTACTATAAATTATTATCATATAAATACGAATTAATTTCTTCTCCATCATGAATCGAAAAATTATTATAGCTATAGATGGATACTCAGCTTCTGGAAAAAGTACTTTAGCTAAAGATCTTTCTAATAAATTAAAATATACCTATATAGATACCGGAGCAATGTATAGAAGTATAACATTATTAGCTATTAGAAAAAAAATTTTCCATAGTGATTTATGGAATATCAAAAATTTTCTTCCTTTTTTGAACAATATAAATTTTCAATTTCAATGGAATAATAAATTAAATAAAACAGAGATCCTTCTAAATAAAGAAAATGTTCAATCTGAAATACGGTCAATCAAAGTAACCAATAAAGTTAGTTTAATAGCTAGAATTCCAGAAATTCGAGAAAAATTAACAGTCATACAAAGAAATTTTGGAAATAAAAAAGGAATTGTTATGGATGGGAGAGATATAGGATCTAATATTTTTCCTAAATCGGAATTGAAAATTTTTATGAAGGGATCTATAGATGTTCGTTCTCATAGAAGATTTGAATATCTTAAAAAAAAAGGAAAAAAAATTTCTTATGAAGAAGTAAAAAAAAATATTTTTTATAGAGATATGATGGATTTATATCGAAAAATTTCTCCACTTAAAAAATCAACAGATTCTATAGAAATAGATAATACATTTATTAGTCCTGAAAAACAATTAAACATCGTTCTTCAATTAATAGAAAATATTAGATTTTGTAAAAAAAATAAAAACTATATATGAAACTTTTAAATGGAAAAATAGCAATAGTTACAGGTGGTTCAGGAGATATTGGAAAATCTATTGTAAAAACATTTGTAAAAAATGGGGCAAAGGTTATTTTTACCTTTTTTTCTTCAAAAAAAAATGCCCAAAAATTATCCTATGAATTGGGAGATTCTGTTATTTCATACGAAATTGATCTAAAAAATTTAAATTCTTCAAAAAATTTGGTTAAAAAAGTTGTAGAAAAATTTGGATGTATAGATATATTAGTGAACAATGCAGGAATTATAAAAGATAATTTCTTATTTAGAATGTCGGAAAAAGATTGGGATCAAGTTATTAGAACTAATATTTATTCTATTTTCAATATAACTAAATATGTGATATTTCCTATGATAAAACAAAAAAATGGAAGTATCATTAATATGAGCTCTGTTATAGGAATAACCGGAAATTCTGGACAATCTAATTATTCAGCATCTAAAGCAGGAATTATAGGATTTACTAAATCAATAGCTAAAGAACTAGGGAAAAAGAATATTCGTTGTAATGTTATAGCTCCTGGCTATATTTCTACGAAAATGAATTCGCATATTCAATCAAAAATAAAGGAAAATTGGATTAATAAAATTCCATTAAACAGACCTGGGAGCCCTCAAGATGTAGCTAACTGCAGTTTATTTCTAGCTTCTGATTTATCTAATTATATTACTGGATCTGTATTTAATGTTAATGGAGGAATGATTTAATTTTTTTTAAAATGTATTCGAATAAAAAAATAGTACAAAGTTTAGGTGAAATATTGATATCAAAATCAATATTTCATATGATAATATCTCCAGGTTCTAGGAATGCTCCAATAATAATCCATTTTACACAGCATGATTCCTTCAAGACTTATAGTATTGTAGACGAACGTTGTGCTGGATTTTTTGCTTTAGGGATAGCGCAAAAAATAAAAAAGCCTGTAGTTCTTAGTTGTACTTCTGGTTCTTCCGTAGTAAATTACTATCCTGCAGTTACAGAAGCCTTTTATCAAAATATTCCACTTATTTTTATTACTGCAGATAGACCCAAAAAAATTATAGATATTCTTGAAGGACAATCTATTTATCAAGAAAATATTTTTCAAAATCATGTAGAATCCTCTATTCAATTAACAGAAGAAGAATCTAAATTGGGATTATGGTATAATGATAGATTGATCAATGAATCAATTAATAAATGTATTTTAAAAAAAAGACCTATACATATTAATATTCCTTTTTCAGAACCTCTTTATGAGACTACAGATTTTTTACAAGTAAAACCTAAAATCATAAAAACCTTACCTGTAAAAAATTATATTGAAAAACCTAAATATTATAAAAAAGAAAAATTTATATGGAAAAAATCCAAAAAAAAAATGATTTTATTAGGATTATATAATCCAGAAAAAAAATTGAAAAAAATTTTAAAAGAATTAAGTATGGATCCTTCTATAGTCATTTTTACCGAAAGTACATCTCATTTGTACGGAAAATTATTTTTTTCATGTATAGATCAACTTCTTTTTAGTATAAAAAATAAAGAATGGATTAATTTAAAACCAAATATTTTATTAACCATTGGTGTAAATATTATATCCAAAAAGATAAAATTTTTTTTGAGAAAATATCCACCTTTATATCATTGGCATATAGGGGAAAATATAAAAAATTATCCAGATACCTATTACAATTTAACTACTTTTTGGTCAATAAATCCAGAATTTTTTTTCAAAATATTTCATGAAAATATTTTACAATCTTCCGATTATAGATGTAAATGGGAAAGGTTGAGAAAAGAAAGGAGAAAAAAAAATAACTTTTTTTTAAAAAAAGAAAAAAGTTTTTCAGATCTTAAAGTTTTATTTTGGATATTTAAATCCATTCCTAACTATTCTATTTTACAATTAGGAAACAGTACTATAATACGGTATTATCAACTTTTTGATAAAAAAAAATATTCTGTAAAGTCTTATTGTAATAGAGGGACTTCAGGAATAGATGGTTGTGTTTCTACTGCTATAGGTTATGCTGTAAAAAGTAAAAAAATAGTTACTCTAATTATTGGAGATATAAGTTTTTTTTATGATAGTAATGCTTTATGGAATAATTATACACCGAACAATTTCCGTATTATACTTATGAACAATGGAGGAGGTAATATTTTTAGATTCCTTTCAGAAAAAAAAATTTCTAAAAATATTTTCAATTTTTTTGAAACAAAACATTTTTTTACTGCAAAAAAAATTTGTGAAATGCATAATTGGAAATATGAAATAGTATCCGATAAATTTTCTTTAAAAAAAAGTTTGTATTATTTTTGGAATAAATCGGATAGACCTTTTCTTTTAGAAATAAATACTCAAAAATCTAATAATGCAGAAATATTAAAACAATATTTATCCTATTTATCTTGATTTATTTGTTTTAAACAACAAAAAAAAATATCCCATATAGCTTTAATCCTAGCGAAAATTTCCCTAATCTGTATTTTAAAATCAAAAGTTAGATTTTTTGCGTTAAAACCTATGACATCTAATCCTAAACAATTTCCAATAAAAATAGCTCTTTCATTATGAAATTTTTGAGAAATAATGGTAAACTTTTTTTGATTAAAAATTTTATAAACCCTTAATACAGAATGTATAGTACTAATTCCAAAAAAATCTTCATATATAAAATAATCTGGAATCCCTTTTTTCATTAACTCTTTTTTCATCATTTTTGGTTCATTATAATTTTTTTCTCTATTATCTCCACTAACGATAATATAACGGATCTTTTTATGAAAAAAAAGAAAATAAGCGGCATCTATTCTATATTTAAAATAGGCATTTATACCTCCTCCATGTAAATATTTAGAAGTCCCTAAAACAACCCCAAATTTATTATATGGAATTTCATCAATATTATCATAGTTTTTTCTTATGGAAAAGAAACTTATCCCAAAATAACAAAAAACCAAGAATAAAATTATGATAAAAAATATACGTTTTATTTCTAATTAAAACAATAGGATGTTTCTAAAAAGGATCCTCTTCTATGATCCACTCTCCATTTTCCAAGAAAAAATCTGCCTGTTTAAATTTTATATTTCTAGTTTCTCCTGTAACTAAATGACGGATAATAATTCTATTATTTCTCCCCAATTTTTTCCCATTTTTTTCATTAAAAAAAAGATCTATTATTCTATTATTTTTTGGAATACATAAAATATTATTTTTCATTATAGTAGATTTTAGAAAAAAAGAAATAATTTTTCTATTAATTTCATAAACTCTTTCTTGAAATAAATTAAAAGCATTTTGTTTATAAACTATAAGAGGATCTTTTTGTTCAAAAACGGCATTTTGTACCGAATATCGTAAATTATCCATTTCCCGTAAATGTTCTTTCCACTTTTCATCTAGAAAACACAATATAGTTTTTTTTTCAAATATAGATAATAACGATATCCCACGATTCTTATAACTTTCTTTTAAGTTATATGCAGAGCTAATATTAGTAACTCCATCTGTAAATGTTATTTTAATTTTACAATCTGTCCTATTTTTTTCAAAAATATTGGATACAATAGGATAAATTTCTTGATCCATCATTCTTTCTTTTTTTTTCTCATAAAAATCTATAATCAAATCATGTATTTTATTGATACAATCTCGTTCTTTACACAAAAAAAATTCACTTTCTTCTATAGGAAAATCAATACCAAAAATTTGAAAAAATTCATATTCCAAATTTTTAAAATCATTTAAAGACTTATTCAACAATATCATAATATCCAATAAAACATATACCATATTAGAAATATCTAAACTAAGATCTTCTCCACACAAAGCATTTCTACGTTTTTTATAAATAAACTCTCGTTGTTTATTAATAACATCATCATAATCTAACAAACGTTTTCGAATACTAAAATTGTTATCTTCTATTTTTTTTTGTGCTCTTTCTATAGATTTCGTCAACAAAGGATGTTGGATGATATCACCTTCTTTATGTCCAAAACGATCCATTAATTTAGATAATCTTTCTGAATCTATAAATAAACGAATTAAATTATCCTCCAGAGATACATAAAATTGAGAACATCCTGGATCGCCTTGACGTCCAGAACGCCCCCTTAACTGATTGTCCACTCTTCTAGAATCATGTCTTTCAGTTCCTAAAACGTACAATCCTCCATATTTTACCACCTCTTTTGAAATTTTTATATCCGTTCCTCTACCAGCCATATTAGTAGCTATAGTTACAGATCCAGGTAGCCCCGCTTTTTCTATAATTTCTGCTTCTTTATCATGAAGTTTTGCATTTAAAACATTATGTTCTATTTTTCTAAATTTTAAAGCTCTACTAAGAAATTCAGATACTTCAACAGAAGTTGTTCCAACAAGGACCGGACGTTTCTCATATTTAGATAAATAAATAATTTTTTCTATAATAGCATTATATTTTTCACGTTTTGTTTTAAAAACAAGATCTTGTAAATCCATTCTTTTTACTTTCCTATGTGTAGGAATCACTATAACATCTAATTTATAAATGTGAAAGAATTCTCCAGATTCTGTTTCTGCTGTTCCGGTCATTCCAGATATCTTTTTATACATTCTAAAATAGTTTTGTAAAGTGATGGTTGCAAAAGTTTGACTAGAAGATTCTATTTTTACATGTTCTTTTGCTTCAATAGCTTGATGAATCCCATCTGAATAACGTCTTCCTTCCATTATACGACCAGTTTGTTCGTCTACTATTTTGACTTTTCCTTCTAGTACTACATAATCTATATCTCTTTCAAATAAAGTATAGGCCTTAAGAAGTTGATTTATTGTATGTATACGTTGTAATTTAACCGTAAAATTATTTAAAAGTTTTTCTTTCTCTTTTATTTCTTTTTCTTTAGGAAAAGATTTTTTTTCTAATTCAGTAATTTCTAAATTAATATCAGGTAATACAAAAAATCCTATATCTTCTACATTTTTAGACAAAAATTCAATTCCTTTATCCGTTAATTCCACAGTATTGTTTTTTTCATCTATTACAAAATAAAGATCTTTATCTACTTTATACATCTCTCTTCCATTATCTTGTAAATAATAACTTTCTATTTTTTGTAAAATTAGACGATTCTTATCTTCACTTAAAAATTTAATTAAGGATTTTTTCTTTGGTAATCCTCGATATGCTTGAAAAAGTTTAAATCCTCCTAATCTTTTATCTCCAGATTTAATTAAATTTTTAGATTCATAAAAAAAGTTTTTAACTTCTACATTTTGCTTATTTAAAATATCTTCTACTTTATTCTTTAACAAATAAAATTCCTCTTTATTATCATTATGTGAATGAACTGGACCTGAAATAACTAAAGGAGTACGCGCTTCATCTATTAAAACAGAATCAATCTCGTCTATAATAGCGTAATTTAATTCTCTTTGAACCAATTCATCTTTAGATGAAACCATATTATCACGTAAATAATCAAATCCAAATTCGTTATTGGTTCCATAAGTAATATCCGCTTTATAAGCTTTCTTACGCATATAAATATTAGAAGATGGATAATCATCAATACACTCTACTCTTAATCCATGAAATTCCATTAAAGGAGCCATCCAATTGGTATCTCTTTTAGATAAATAATTATTTACTGTTACAATATGAACTCCTCTTCCAGAAAGAGCATTTAAATAAGCGGATAAAGTAGCTACAAAAGTTTTTCCTTCTCCAGTAGCCATCTCGGCTATTTTTCCTTGATGAAGAACTATTCCACCCATTAATTGAACATCATAGTGAACCATATCCCAAACTACAGATTTTCCACATGCATCCCATCTATTTTTCCAAATAGCCATATTATTTTTTAATAAAACGTAAGGTTTAATTTTTGATAATTCTTTATCAAAAACCGTTAATTTTACTATAAGTTGCTTTTTTTCTTTAAAACGTTTAGCTGTTTCTTTAATAACAGCAAAAGCTTTTGATAAAAGATTCATTAATACTTTTTGTTCTACTTTATAACATTCTTCCTTAATTTTTTCTTTATTTAATTGTATTTCTTCCAAAGAAAATATATTACAAGACTTTTCTTGTATTTTTTTTATAAAAAATTTTTCCTTTTCATAAAATTTTTTCGTAGAGGATTTTATAGTATCTTTAAACTCTTGAGTTTTATTTCTTAATTCATCATCAGATAACGATGACATTTTTTTCTCTTCTTCTTTAATATGAATTAAAAATTTTCTAACCTCTTGAAGGTCCTTTTCATTTTTATTTCCTAGTAATTTTTTTAATATATTTCCAAAAAAACTCATCAAGTATAATGATTAAACGTAGTTCGTAATTTTCATTCAAAGTTCATATTCATCTCTATTCCAATAAAAATCTTCATCATCACGTGGATAATCCGCCCATATATCTTCTATAGATTCAAAAATTTCTCCTTCTCCATTTTCTAACTGTTGAAGATTCTCCACAACTTCCAGTGGAGCACCAGTTCGAATAGCAAAATCGATTAATTCATCCTTTGTTGCGGGCCAAGGAGCATCTTCTAAATGAGAAGCTAATTCTAAAGTCCAATACATATTTTATTGTCTATTGATATTTATTTGAATTATATTTGAAAATTTGATAAATCATTGTTTAGGTTTGATTTTCAAAAATCAATGAACTATTTTCTATTACAATATTACAAGATAAAATTAGTGAATTTAAATTACAAATAAAATAGTTTAATATTATTCATATATGAAAAAGTTTCCTAGAATTGTATTTATAGGTTCTACTCCTTTTTCTCTTTTTTCTTTAAAAGAACTATCTATTAGAAAATATAATATTGTAGGAATAATTACAAATCCTGATTCTATTTTCAATAAAAATAAAAGAAATACATCTGTAAAAAAATATGCATTAGAAAATCATATTCCTATTCTACAACCAAAAAATCTTATAGATCCTTTTTTTTTAAAGAATTTAAAAATATGGAATGCAGATATACAAATTATAGTTTCATTTCGAATTTTACCTAAAGAAGTTTGGGGAAATCCAAAAATGGGAACCTTAAATCTACATGCCTCTTTTCTACCACAATATAGAGGAGCAGCTCCTATTAATTGGGCAATTATTAATGGAGAAAATAAAACTGGATTAACCACTTTTTTTGTCAATAATCAAGTCGATTATGGAAAAATCCTTTTACAAAAAGAAATAAAAATAGAAAAGGAAGAAACAGCTGGAGAACTTGAAAATAAATTAAAAAAATTTAGTGGATCTATGATCATAAAAACATTAGAAGGTATTCTTCAAAAAAAAATAAAACCAAAAATTCAAAAATATATTATTTCTTCACCATTAAAATATGCTCCAAAAATATCTCCTATAGATTGTAGAATTTTTTGGAAAGAAAATTCTATAGAAGTTATTTATAATAAAATACGAGGACTTAGTCCTTATCCTACAGCATGGACATTTTTATTTTTTAATGAAAAAATATTCGTTAGGTTTAAGATTTTCATTGTTAAAAAAATAAGGGAAATACATTCTTTTCCAATTGGATTTGTAATTCTTTCGTCATATGAAATGAAAATTTCTGTAAAAGAAGGGTTTATCTCTATTATTGAAGGACAAATAGAGGGGAAAAAAAAAATGGATATAAAGAATTTAATTAACGGAATAAAAATAAGAAAAAACCTTTTTGTTCGATAAAAATAAATTTTTTATTCGGTCATCCATATTTATCCATTATATTTGCTATCGTTAATTATAAAAATGTTGTTTTATAGTTAATTAAAATTAAATTAATTGTATAATGAACAAAACAGAATTGGTGAATTCAATAGCTGAAAAAACAGGGATTACAAAAATAAAAGCGAAAAACATTACAGATGCATTTATTGAAACCATAATTGAATCCCTAAAAAAAGGAGATAAAGTTACCTTGATTGGATTTGGAACCTTTTCTGTTATAAACAGGAATCCAAGAAATGGAATTAATCCTAGAACAGGAAAAAAAATTTTTATTCCAGGAAAAAAGGTTGCTAAATTCAAAATAGGGGCAGAATTAACGAATTTATAATTTTTTTTTCATAACAGAAGATAAGGTGGTTGGATCACTTTATCTTCTTATTATTTTATGGAGATAATCGATATAATTTCCATTTATTACTTTTTTTTTCTAAACTATAAATTAATCTATCATGAAGTCTTTTTGGCCTTCCCTGCCAAAATTCCATTTTATAAGGTTTTACGATATATCCTCCCCAATAAAAAGGACGTTTTATCATATGTATTTTAAAAAAATGATTCCATTTTTGATACTGAATAAATAAATATTCTTTAGATGGAATAATGACACTTTGTTTCGAAGCCCAACATCCTATTTGATTTTCTTTGGGTCTTTTATAAAAATATTCATCCGATTTATTTTTTGATATTTTTAGAACATCTCCTTGAATAAGAATTTGTCTTTCTGTATTTGGCCAATAAAAAGAGATACATGCTTTTGGATTTTTTTGAATAGATCTTCCTTTAAAGCTATAATAATTTGTATAAAATACAAAACCTTCTTTAGAGTACATTTTTAACAAAACAATTCTAGTTTCAGGAACTCCATCTTTCCCTATAGTTGAAATAGACATAGCATTAGGCTCTTCATTTATTTTATATACTTTATGAATATTTTTTTCTTCTTGAAACCAATTATGAAATAATTTTAAAGGATCTGATGGAACATCAGATTCGATCAAATTATTTTTTTGATAAATTTTTCTATAGTTACTTAAATCAAAAGTCATAATATTAAAAATGTATTAATAAAAAATAGATTAACTTTAATTTTTTTGCAATTTTTCTTTTATAAATTTATGATTTTTTCTATATTATAAGAATATAAGGCGTGATAGCTCAGATGGTTAGAGCGTTGGATTCATAACCCAGAGGTCGGGGGTTCAATTCCCCCTCACGCTATTCTGTTTTAAAAAAAAAGTATAACATGCATTTTTTTGTTTCTAGCTTTTCTCTTTTACAAAAATTATGTGTTTTACATAAAATTATAAATCCTAGAAATAATTCAGAATATTTTATTTTTGAAATTTTCGGAGAAAAGTTGATCATTATGATTTCGGATTCAGAAAATAACATTATTACTACAGAAATACAAGTATGTGTAAAAAAAAATTCAAAAGAAAAAATAGCTATTCATCCAAAATTGATGATAGATCTTTTAAATACTTTTCCGGAAGAACCTATTCTTATAAAAAAAGAAAAAAATATACTTAATATTTATTCTAAACAGGGGAATTACCCTATTCCTAGTATCTCTAATGAGATGATAAACTCTATAAATAGTGATCCAAATACTTTATTGATAGTAAAAAAAACTAGTAAAATTATTTTATATTCAAAAATACTTTTGAAAATTTTAAAAAAAACTTTATTTGCAACCGGAAATGAATATTTAACTCCTATTATGAATGGAGTTTTTTTTCATTTTTCTCCACATGGATCTACTTTTGTAGCTACGGATACTTATAAATTAGTAAAATATACCATAAATCATATTAGGTTTAATTATTCTATTAAATTTACTATCCATAAAAAATCTCTTAAGATTCTTCAAAATATTCTAAATGAAGAAAATGAAAAAAGTATTGTGACCATTGAGTATAACAAAATTGATATAATTAAATTTCACTTTAAAAATAAAATTTTTTTATGTAAGTTTATTGATGAAAAATATCCAGATTTTAACTCTGTTATTCCTAAAAATAAAGATATATTATTCATTGTCAATCGTCTTTTATTCCTAAATTCTATTAAAAGAATCTCTATTTTTTCTAAAAAAAAAATAAGTCTTATTCGATTTCATTTAAAGAATAATAAATTAAAAATTTATGAGGAAGATCCTATCATTCCCAGTTATTCAAAAATTCAATGTAAATCTATTTATGAAGAATTTAAAGGTGGATATATTAAAATGGCTTTTAATTCTCAGTTCCTGATAGAAACATTATCTTCTTTTAATGAAGATTTTATTAGTTTTGAATTTTGTAATTCAAATAAAAGTGGTATTATGAGACCATATTCTAATACAAAAAAAGAAGAATCAATCCTAATATTAATTATGTCCGTAATAATATGAGAATATCATATAATTGGCTTAAAAAATACATTTCCGTTAATCTTAGTTCGAAAAAAATATCTAACATATTAACCGATATTGGGTTATCGGTAAAAAGTGTAAGAAAAATTACTATAGGAAGTAATAGAGAAGATTCTATTCTAGATATAGATCTTACACCTAATCGTTCCGATGCTATGAGTCATTATGGAATCGCTCGTGATTTATATGCTATTCTAACTTATCGTGGATATAAAACTGTTTTATCAAAACCTATAATAAATAATTACAAAAAAGATATCAATAAATATTGTTTTAAAATATTGATTGAAGAAGAAAAAAAATGCAGAAGATATTCTGGAGTAGCACTCTCTAAAATAAAAATAGATTCATCTCCAGATTGGTTAAATGATCAATTAAAATCAATCGGAATAAAATCTATAAATAATGTAATAGATATAAAAAATTTTGTGATGCATGAATTAGGTCAACCTATACATATTTTTGATATGGATCAGATAAAAGGAGAAAAAATTATTATTAAAAATGCACAAAATAAGATTGATTTTAAATCTGAAGATAATATTAAAAGAGAATTAAACGAAAAAGATTTAATTATATCTGATACAAAAAATACTTTATCTATAGCTGGAATTATAAGTAGTCATAATTCAAATATTAGTATAAAAACAAAAAATATTTTTTTAGGAAGTGCCTATTTTAATCCTGTTGATATTCGTTCTATTGGAATAAAACATATAATAAAAACAGATGATAGATTTCTATTTGAAAAAGGAGTAGATCCTACTCAAACAGTATATGCATTACAAAGGATGGCCTCTCTTCTAAAAGAAATTATAAAATGTAAAATAAGTTCGGATATAGTGGATCTTTATCCAAATCCAATCTTTCCATTAAAAATAAAACTTCGTTATAAAAAAATTATGGATATTATTGGAAAAAATATCTCTAAAGAAAAAATAAAAAAAATTTTATCATTACTTGAAATTTTCATTCTTTCAGAAGATGAAAAATCCTTATTAGTAGTTGTCCCTCCTTATCGAATAGATGTGCAAAGAGAAATAGATTTAATAGAAGAAATATTGCGTATTTATGGAATAAACCAAATAAAAAAATCCAGTAAAATAAAAATATATTCAATTCCTAATTTTTTTTATAAAACAAAAGAAGAAATACAAAAAGTTATTTTTAATCAGTTGGTCAATTATGGATTTCAAGAAATTATAAATACTCCTATGAGAAATCAAAATTCAGATTCTTTTTTATTAAATTCTTTTTTTGATAGAGAATCAATTAATATTATTAATCCTATAAATAAATATTATAATTCAATGCGTTCAACTCTATTATTTGGAATAATAGATAGCATAAAATATAATTATAATAGAGGAAATAACAATATAAAATTTTTTGAATTTGGAAAAATCTATTATAGAAAAAATCATCAATTTTTAGAAAAAACATGTCTTAGTATTGCTGTATCAGAAATAGAAAAAAAAAGTAAAAAAACTATAGAAAATAAAAATGATGGATTTTTTTATTTAAAAGGGATTATAGAACAAGTTTTTAAAAGAATAGGAATTTACTATTATACTCAAACATCCTCTATTCATCCTATTTTTAAAGAAAATATATCCATTAGATATAAAAATAAAAATCTTGTAGAATTAGGAAAAATTAAAAAAAATATATCTAAAAATATAGAAATATTCTATGCAGAAATTGATTGGGAATATTTCATTTCTATTGTTAAAGAAAAAAAAATAATTTTTATTCCATATTCTAAATATCCTACTTCCAAAAGAGACTTATCATTATTAATTGACAAAAAAATTCCATTTGAAAAAGTTTATCAATTAATAAAAAAAATGGAAAAGGATTTAATTAAAAAAATAGAAATATACGATTTATATGAAGGAAAAAATTTACCAAAATCAAAAAAATCTTATACTATAAGTTTTTTTTTTGAAAGTAAAGATGAAACATTAACCGATATTATTATTAATGATTTAATGAAAAAAATAGAAAAATTTCTAAAAAATAAATTAGGATCAAAAATTAGAGAAATTTCTTAATAAATTATAATATTATATTTATAATTTTCTCAAAATTCTTCGGATACCAGTTACATCTTCTATAATTTTAGAAATATTTTTTATATGAACTCTTTTTTGTTTCATAGAATCTCTATCTCTCATAGTTACTGTATTTGTTTTTACAGTATCATAATCTATAGTAAAACAAAGAGGAGTCCCAATAGAATCTTGTCTTCTATAAAGTTTTCCAATAGATTCTTTTTGATCATAAACCAATTGATAATCCATTTTAAGATTATTAAATATTTTTTTTGCCATTTCAGGCAATCCATCTTTTAAAACTAATGGAAATATAGCCGCTTTAACCGGAGATAAATAAGGTGGAAATTTTAGGACAATACGTTGATTTCCATTTTCTAGTTTTTCTTTTTTAAGAGAATTAGAAAATATAGCTAAAAAAAGACGATCTAATCCTAATGAAGTTTCTATTACATAAGGAATATAATTTCCCAAATTCTTTTTTTTTCCAAAAACTCTTAATTTTTTTTTTGAAAAAATTTCGTGTCTTTTTAAATCGAAATCTCTTCGGGAGTGTATTCCTTCTATTTCTTTAAATCCAAAAGGAAAATTAAATTCTATATCCGATCCAAAACTAGCATAATGAGCAAGTTGATCATGATCACGTATTTGATATTTTTTATTTCCTAAATTTAATTCCAAATGCCATTTTAACCTATTTTTTTTCCAATATTCATACCATTTCATTTCTTCTTCAGGAAGAATAAAAAATTGCATTTCCATTTGTTCAAATTCACGCATACGAAAAATAAATTTTCTAGCAATAATTTCATTACGAAATGATTTTCCTATTTGAGCAATTCCAAAAGGGATCTTCATTCTACTAGAATTTTTTACATTTAAAAAATTAGAAAATATTCCCTGAGCAGTCTCCGGACGAAGATATAATATATTTCCTTTTTCCTCTTCAATTTTAAACATCATATTAAATAAACGAATATTTGTCCAATTACGAGATCCACATAATACAGGATCAGAAATATTTAATTCATCAATTAAAGCACGAATATCTAATAAATCCTTTTTTTTTAAGGATTGATACATACGAAATAATATTTTTTCTTTAGGATTACTTACTAAGTTCCCTTTATTTTTATTATATATTAAATTCAAATATTCTCTAATTAATACCTCAGGACGATATCTTTTTTTAGAATCTTTATTGTCAATTAAAAACTCATTAAATTTTTCAATATGTCCAGAAGCTTTCCAAATATCGGAATGCATAAGTATAGAAGTATCCAGCCCAACTATATTTTCATGAAGTTGAGTCATAGATTTCCACCAATATTCTTTAATATTATTTTTTAATTCTATTCCATATTGTCCATAATCATAAATAGCATTTACTCCTCCATAAATCTCACTAGATGGAAAAACAAAACCATAATTTTTGGCATGAGAAATTAAAAAATGGAAAAAATGATAGTTTTCTTTCATGTATAAAAAAATGAAAAAACTTAAATTATTAATACAAATATAAATACCTTTCCAAATCTAAAGCAGCCATACATCCAGTCCCAGCTGAAGTAATAGCTTGACGATATATAGGATCTTGAACATCCCCTGCCGCAAACACACCTGGTTTACTCGTACAAGTACTTCCTTTTTCTACAATAATATAACCATTTTTATCTAGATTAAGTTTATTTTGAAATAGTTCTGTATTAGGAGAATGACCTATGGCAATAAATAGACCACTAATAAAAAGGATTTTACTAGTTTTATCCTTATTATTCATTATTTTAATTCCTTCTAAGAAATTATCTCCAATAATTTCTATAATTTGAGAACAAAAAAAAATATTTATATTTTTTTTTTTGAAAATATGATGTTGTAAAGCTTTAGATGCTTTTAAATAACTTTTTCTAACCAATAAATATACATTTTTACAAATTTTGGATAAATAGCTAGCTTCTTCTAAAGCCGTATCACCTCCTCCTATAACTACTACATCTTTTCCTTTATGAAAAAAACCATCACAAGTAGCGCAAAAAGAAACTCCCAATCCCATAAATTTTTTTTCTTTATCTATTCCCAAAAATTTAGGATGGGATCCTGTAGCGATGATGATTCCCTTGCTTTCTATATTTTCTTTATTTTCTATATTAATACAATGAACTCCTCCTTTTTTATTAGATAAATATACTTCAGTAATAGTTTTATGAATAATAAGGGTATTGAAACGCTCTGCTTGTTTCTTACAATTTTTCATAAGTTCATTTCCACTAATTCCAACTGGAAATCCAGGATAATTATCCACATTCGTAGTGGATGTTAATTGACCACCAGGTTGAAATCCTAGAAAAAGGATAGGATTTAAATCTGCACGAGCAGCATATATAGCAGCAGAATATCCAGCAGGGCCAGATCCAATAATTACACAATCCATTATTTTTTTTGACATAAATAATATTTTTTTTATCTTTAGTTTGTATGTATTTTTTTGATTTTTTTTTCAATCATTTACATTTAAAAAAAACAAAGAATAAAACTTATATATTTTGTGTAATTAGAAAAAAATTTTATCCATTTACCAAAGAGGAAATGATCCGCCAATATATAATTTTTTTACTAAAAAAAATAAAAAATTACAAAAATTCTAATATATGGGTGGAACATCCTTTTCAGATTAATAAACTATCTAAAAGATTAGATATTTTAGTTCATTTTAATAAAAAACCACATATACTTATTGAATGTAAAGCTCCTAATATTTTATTAACACAAAAAATTTTCGATCAAATTTCTAAATATAATAGAAAAATAAAAGCTCCATATCTAATGATCAGCAATGGTATAAAAAATTTAGTTTTTAAAACGGATAAATATAATAAAAGGTTTTTATTTTTAAATCATATTCCATAATAACGAGAAAAAATATAATGAATAAGATCTACTAGTTTAGTGGAATAACCTACTTCATTATCATACCATGAAACTATTTTTATAAAAGTAGGATTTAACATAATACTTGAACTAGCATCGAAAATAGAAGTTCTTTTATCTCCTATAAAATCTGTAGAAACAACCGCTTCCTCTGTATATCCTAATATCCCTTTTAATGTAGTTTTAGATTCTTTTTTCATGCAACATTTAATACAGTCATAAGTAGTACGAATCTTTAAACGAACGGTTAAATCTAATACAGATACATCTGAAATAGGAACTCGAAAAGCCATTCCAGTTAACTTTCCATTTAAACTAGGTATAATTTTCCCAACAGCATTTGCTGCACCAGTAGATGATGGAATCATATTAATTAAGGAAGACCTCCCTGCTCTCCAATCTTTGGAGGAAACAGAATCTACTATTTTTTGAGTTGCAGTAGAAGCATGTATCGTAGTCATCAATCCTTCCAATATTCCAAAATTATCATTCAATACTTTAACAACTGGAGCTAAACAGTTAGTAGTACAAGATGAATTAGATACAATATCTTGATCTGGATTAATAGTATCATGATTAACCCCCATTACATACATAGGAATATCATCCTCTTTTGGAGGAGCCGATAATATTACTTTTTTAGCTCCTGATTGTAAATGTACTCCAGCTAACCTTTTCGTTAAAAAAAGACCAGTAGATTCAACTACACAATTGACTCCTAAATTTCCCCATTCTAAATTTTCAGGATTTTTTTCATTAGTTACTTTTATACGATTTTCGTTTAAAATCAAATAATTATCATTTTCTATACGAATATCTCCTTTAAAAGGACCATGAACAGAATCATATTTTAATATATAAGCTAAATATTCTATGGATACCAAATCATTGATGGATACTACTTCAATATCAGTTTTATTTAAAGCAGATATTAAAACCAATTTTCCTATCCTTCCAAGACCATTTATTCCTATTTTAATTATGGACATATTGAAAAATTTTTAATTAATTTTTAAAAAATTTACAAAAGTAGATGAAGGAATCTCAACTTTTCCTATCTGACGCATTTTTTTCTTTCCTTTTTTCTGTTTTTCCAAAAGTTTTCGTTTTCTAGAAACATCCCCTCCATAACATTTAGCAGTTACATTTTTTCTTAGGGATTTAATAGTTTCTCTAGCAATAATCTTTCCAGAAACAGAAACTTGAATAGGTATACTAAATTGATGTTTTGGAATCAGAATTGATAACTCTTTACATATTTTTCTTGCTATAAAAAAAACTTTGTCTTTATGGACTAAAAGAGATAAAGGATCTACCTTTTGATGATTAATTAATACAGTAATTTTTTTTAAATCAGAATTTTTATAACCTAAAAAATGGTAATCAAAAGAGGCATATCCTTTAGATATTGTTTTTAATTTATCATAAAAATCAAATATTATTTCAGATAAAGGAATTTCAAATGTAACTTTAATTCTACAAGAGGTTAAATAATGTTGATCTCCAATCATATTTCCTCTTTTTCCTATACATAAAGATATCACATTCCCTATAAAATTTTCTTTGGTAATAACAGAAACTAAAACATAAGGTTCCTCTATTCTTTGTATTTTTTCCATTTCTGGAAAATCTGAAGGGTTATTCACAATAATAACCTTATTTAATTTTTTTTTCATAAAAACTCTATAAGAAACATTAGGAATGGTAATAATGACAGTAATTCCATATTCACGTTCAAGACGTTCTTTCACAACTTCCATATGAAGGACACCTAAAAAACCACAATGAAATCCAAATCCTAAAGCAGGTGAAGATTCAGAACTAAAAGTAAGAGAGGCATCATTCAATTGCAATCTTTCTATAGAAGATCGTAATTCCTCATACTTATCAGAATTTATAGGATAAATACTAGCAAAAACCATAGGTTTTACTTCTTCAAATCCACTTATAGCTTTTAAAGATGGATTTTTAGCATCAGTAATCGTATCTCCTACTTTTACTTCATAAGTATTCTTAATTCCAGAAACTACATAGCCTACATCTCCTGCTTCAATCTTATTTTTAGAAATACGTTTTAATTTAAGAATACCTATTTCATAAGCACAATAAATTTTTTCTGTAGACATAAAACGCAATTTTTGCCCCTTTTGTATGATTCCATTTTTTACTCTGAAATAAGCAACTACTCCAGTAAATGAATTATAAAAAGAATCAAAAATCATTGCTTGTAGGGGGGCCTTATTATCTCCATTTGGAGGAGGAATATGTGTGACAATTTTATCTAAAACATCCTTAATTCCCAATCCATTTTTAGCACTAACAGAAATAATATCTTCCGATTTACATTTTACTAGTTCTATAATTTCTTCTATAACATCTTCAGATCTTGAATTAGATAAATCAATTTTATTTAAAATTGGAATAATTACAAGATTTTTTTTTAATGCTAAATAAAGATTAGATATAGTTTGTGCTTGTACACTTTTAGTACAATCTACAACTAATAGAGCCCCTTCACAAGCAGAAATTGAACGTGATACTTCATAGGAAAAATCCACATGCCCTGGAGTATCTATTAAATTCAATTTGTACTCCTGATTTTTATATTTGTATTCCATTTGAATAGCATGACTTTTAATAGTAATCCCTCGTTCTCGTTCTAAATCCATATCATCAAGCAATTGATGTCTATATCCTTCTGGAACTGTTTTTGTAAATTCTAATAAACGATCAGCTAAAGTACTTTTTCCATGATCTATATGTGCAATGATACAAAAGTTACGAATGTAATGCATACATAATTTATTATTTTTACTCTATTAATGATAACCTTGAATAAATTCGAACTAATTTAATAGAAATCATAATACTCATATCTTCTATAAAATTTATACTTATATACTATTCTAAATTTTTTTTATTGAATAAATTCATTGTTTTTTGTAATCCATTTAAAGTAAATGAAAATATTACATTAATACTTATTTCTAATCTATTAAGTATATTTTTCAATTCATTTTTATTCCAAATTCCTAATACATAATTTATTTTTTTAGAAAAATCATTTTTAATCCCAAAACGAAGACGTGCATAATGAGAACTTTTTAATTCTTTTTCAATACTTTTCAATCCATTATGTCCACCATCACCTCCTTTTCCTCTTAAACGAATATTTCCAAAATTAAGATAAATATCGTCAGATATTATAAGAATATTTTTTAATAGTATTTTTTTTTTGTTCATCCAATATTTAACAGATAAACCACTTTCATTAACATAAGTAGAAGGTTTTAGAAAAAAAATTTGTTTTTCTTGAAAAATGAATTCTGAAAGAGACCCTAATTTTTTTTGAGAAAAAGAAAAAAAATATTTTTCTGATATTTGATCTAAAATAAAAAAACCTAAATTATGTCTTGTTTTTTGATATAATTTACCTGGATTACCTAATCCAGTTATTAAAAATCTATCCATTATTTTTCTTTTTCATGAAGAATTTCATTTACCTTCATTCCTATATATGCAAGAGAGGAAACAATATGTATTCCGCATTTTTTCATAATATCCATTTTTACTTTTGCAGTTTCTGATGTTTTTCCTATAATAGCTCCAGCATGACCCATTGTACGTCCTTTAGGAGCTGTTTGACCTGCTATAAATCCTATTATTGGTTTTTTATTTTTTGATTTCTTTATCCATTCTGCAGCATCAATTTCTAATTTTCCACCTATTTCTCCAATCATAACAATACATTTTGTTTCCTCATCTTTCAAAAATAACTCTAAAATTTCTTGTATATTAATTCCAATAATAGAATCTCCTCCTATACCAATAGCCGTAGAAATTCCATATCCATATTTTACTATTTGATCTGCGGCTTCATAAGTAAGTGTTCCAGATCTGGATACAATACCTACTCCTCCTTTTTTATTAAAAACTAGATTAGGCATAATTCCAACTTTTGATTTTTCCGAGGAAATAATTCCAGGACAATTTGGACCAATTAATCGTGATTTTTTTCCTTTTAAAAAATATTTTACTCGAATCATATCTGAAACTGGAATTCCTTCAGTTATGCATACAATTACTCTAATATTCATACTGATTGCTTCCATAATAGCATCTGATGCGAATAAAGAAGGAACAAAAATAACACTTACATCACCTCCAGTATTATTAACAGCATCATACATAGTATTAAAAATAGGAATTCCTAAATAAATCTTACCTCCTTTACCAGGAGTTACCCCTCCAACTATATTAGTCCCATAATTTATCATCCTTTCAGTATGAAACAAGCCTTCTTTTCCAGTTAACCCTTGTACAATAACTCGAATGTTCTTATCTATCAAGATACTCATAATTCTTTATCTGATATTCTGATATAATTTTATATCTATTAAAATAAAATACATATTTTATTTATTATTTTCTAACTCTTTCTATATAGGATTTACTATCCGTATTAATTTTAATGTATTCTCCAGAGTCTATAAATAAAGGAACTAATAATTTATTTTCTGTTTCTAAAACAGCAATTTTACTAGCATTATTAATAGTATCTCCTTTTTTTACAGATTCTGTATATTTAACTTTTAAAATAACTGTAGGGGGGATTTTTATAAATAAAAAAATTTTATTATTTTTATTTTTAACATGAAAAAAAATAGTGAATTTCATTCCTTCTTTTAAGAATTCTATATTTTTCATTAACTTTTTTTCAATTTGTATCTGATCATAACTTTTGGTATTCATAAAATGAAATAAGTTACCATATCTATATAAATAACAATACGAATCGGATTCGATTTTTTCTTTTTTTATTTTATGTTTAGCTGAAAAATTATTTTCTAAAATATGACCTGTAATAATATTTTTTAATTTAGTTCTTACAAAAGCATATCCCCTACCTGGTTTGACATGAAGAAAATCAATTATTTTGTATATTTCATTATTGTGTAATATATACAATCCTTTTTTGATATTTGTATACATTTTATTAAAATTTAATGTTCCAAATTTTTTCTTTATCTAATAGGAATTTAAAAAAATCAATCAATTTTCATTATTTTTGCCAATACTTCTGCTTCAACTACCAGTTTTTTATTTACATAACCTTTTCCTTGCATATGAACAATTCCTCTCCTTATAGGTTCTAACAAATCTACTTGAAAAACTAGTAAATCTCCAGGAACTACTTTTTGTTTAAATTTTACTTTGTCTATTTTTAAAAAATATGTAGAATAAGATTCTGGATTTTTTAGTTTGTTTAAAACTAGAATCCCTCCTACTTGTGCTATAGCTTCTATCTGTAAAACTCCAGGCATTATTGGTTCTTTAGGAAAATGTCCCATAAAAAAAGGTTCATTCATAGTGACATTTTTTACTCCTATTACATAATTTTCTTTTAATTCTATAATTTTATCTACTAAAAGAAATGGAGGTTTATGAGGTAAAATTTTCATAATACTTTTTATATCAAATAGAGGATTTTTTGTTAAATCAAATTTAGGAATATCTTTTTTTTTGAATATTTTAATTTTTTTTATCAATCTTTTTGCAAATTGAGTATTTATATGATGACATGGTTTATAAGCTATTATTTTACCTTTTAATTTTACTCCTATTAAAGTTAAATCACCAATAATATCTAAAAGATAATGTTTAGCTATTTCGTTAGAAGTGTAATGTAAAGAAAATAAATCTTTTTGATTCAAAATTTTTCCTTCTTTTTCATAAAGGAAACAAAAAGTTTTTGAACTTGCTATTTTTTTCTGGAATTGATTTAAATGTTTTAATACAGCATTTTGTGTATCAATAAATTCTGAATCAAAATCCATTAGGATTACTATTTCAAACTTTCTAGAAGGTAAAGCAATAATTTCTCCTCCTGTTTTTGAATCTTCATAAGATATAATTTCTTTTATTGAAAAATATTTTCTTTCTGCATTTTGTTCTATAATTCCAGCTTTTTCAATGGCTTCTACGAAATATTTGGAAGATCCATCCATTATAGGAGATTCAATACTATCTAATTCTATAATAACATTGTCTAAATCCATACCTGTCAAAGCGGCAAGTACATGCTCACTAGTTCGAATTTTCAATCCATTATTTTCTAGAATAATTCCTTTTTCTGTTTCATTTAATAAAAAGGAAAGATTGGCTTTCATACAAGGATTACCTTTTATATCCGTTCTAACAAAAATAAACCCTGTATGTTCTGGAGCTGGTTTAAAAGTAATAGTAACTTTTTTTTCAGTGTATAACCCTATTCCTTTCAAAGAAATTTTTTTTGCAATGGTTTTTTGCTTATCCAACATAAATTAATTAATATTAAAAATTAGGGGGAGGAGTTGACTCCCTATACTTTTAGTTTTTTATAACTAACTTTTATCACATTTATTAAAATAATTTTAGTAAATTATTTATGAATTTGATTCTAATATAATTTTTCAAATTATTATATATCAATAATATATATATTATACTCGATATCAAAAATCAATTTTATAATCAATGAATTTGATATTCAAAAACTTTATGTAATTTAGGAATTGCCAAATATATTTTTGTAATAGATCATGAATCTTATGAGGCGTTTTTCTTTTTTTTTAACAGGTTTTATTATTGGTATTTTAATTTTATACTATTCTTATCGTAATACTTCGACCTCTTATCATCAAAAAATATTGAATAATAATATAAAAAATAAAAAAATAATAATTGAAATAAACAAAAATAATATACAAAAATGTAAAAAAAACACTATATTTTGCAATCCTATTTTTATAAAATCAAATATTTTTAAAAAAGGAAATATCTTTTTTCAAAAAAAACTTTTTAAAGAAAAACCTTTTCCCATGATTTATTATATTGAAATTATAGAAAAAAATAATAAAAAAATCTTTATAATAGAAGAACAATTAGAAACCATTATTATAAAAAAAATAATATAAAATATTTTAATTTTTAAAATTTTTTATGAAAAGAACTTATCAACCTTCTAATAGAAAAAAAGTTAATATTCATGGGTTTCTAAAACGTATGAATACAAAAAATGGTAGAAATCTTCTATCTAGAAGAAGAAAAAAAAATAGAAAAAAATTAACAGTTTCTAATTTTAGAAAATAAAGTTAAAAAATATTAAATAAGTCTTGATCTCCAATTTCTGGAAAATTTTCACCTTCTTTTTTTCTTTTTCTATAAAACTTTTTTCCATTAAAAATAGTATCTTCATATGCAAAAAAATGAGATAAATCTCCTATATCAACAATCTTGGAAACCAAATTAATATTTTTTTGTATAGGATCAAATTTCTCTATAATCCTAATTCCTATATCAACCAAAAATTGGTATTTACCCTTTTCTATTTGAACTTTTCTATAAATTTTATCAAATAAATTATTTTTATTTTCAGGAATAGAAAAATAAGATTTGTATTCTTTTTCAAGATTACTTTCCTTAGTAGAAAGAAAATAAAAACCTAAAAGAATAGAAAAAGTATTATATTTTCTAACTATCTCTTTTTGAGTATCTTTAGGCAAACATCCTGCTTCAAAAAGAATAGTAGGATAACCTAATTTTTGAAAATTATCCCCAGTAGCTGTAGGATATAATTTATCGGAAAATCTTCCTATAGAACCTATATTTGGTAATATACCTCTCATTTTTTTTTCAATAGAATATATTAAACCCATCGATTTTTTTCTTTTATCAGTTATTTTTTTATCTCCTTCCACTGAAGGAGATAAAAATGATAAAATAGCTGGATTGAAATATTTATTTCCAATATTATAAATACTTTTTTGATCATGCAAATTAAATAAAATATGGGGGTTACTCTTCTTTATTTCATGAAATAATATCTTAATTTCTGGAGATTGTAAACGAATAGCATCTCTATTTAAATCTATATTTACAGCATTTCTCCTTTGAAATTTTTCAGAACCATCAGGATTTAACATTGGAATAAATAAAATAGTTAATTTTTTCCTTAAAAATCTAACTAAATCGTGATTTTTTTCTTTTGAAAAGAAATGAAAAATATCAAACATCGATTTTGTACCTGTAGTTTCGTTCCCATGCATTTGGGACCAAATAAAAATTTTAAAATCCCCCTTACCCCATTGAAATTTGAAAATTATTCTTTCTTCTATGGAAAATCCTACGGGTATAATAGAACATATATTCTCGTATTTCTTGACCATTTTCAATAATTTAGAATATTTAAAAATTCTAGAAGAGGTTATAGTATCATCCTTAATAAGAGAATTATAAGATCTAAACAAAGTATCTAGATCAAAATAGAACATAATAGATTTTATTATTTTTTATCTTGAATGAATTATCCGATTTTTTAAAAAAAATTGTTTTACCTTTCATTTTTTTGTTTATCACAAAAATACAATTGAAAAATGATTGAATTCAAAAAATATTAAATTAATTAAACATATGATTTGTAAAATTCTATAAAGTAAAAATACTAGACTTTCGTAAAAATATGTGTATAATACTACATAATACTAAATATTATACTAACTCTAGTAAAAGTAATTTTAGGAATTGAATGAAATTTTATTTCTTATGAAGAATTATTTTAAAATAAGTTATACTGAAGCTTTTCTTTTAATTTTAGCATTTACTGTTTTAAATTTTTTCAATATAATTTTTAGAAAATTATTGATTGCTATAAATTTACCTGAAAGTATGATATTTTCTATATCGTATACAATTCCATTTATTTTTTTGTTTATTTTCGTTTCTTATCAAGCACAAAAGAAAAATCTCATTATAGAATTATCATTTAAAATATCTCCATGGTATATTTATTTAGTTCTTTTTTGTGTAATGTTTTGTATAATTATATTGAATGACTATATTTCTTCATTTGTTCCAAAAGATGGAGAATTATTAGGAAATATGTATAAAGAAATTGAAGATTTCTTTAAAGAAGAAGTAAAAAATCCAATTCCATTTTTCTCTACAACCGTATTACTAGCTCCTATATGTGAAGAAGTTCTTTTTAGAGGAATTATTTTAAATGGAATGTTAAAAAATAAAATACATCCAATTAAAGCTATTTTATTTTCTTCTTTTTTATTTGGATTAACTCACATGAATCCATGGCAATTTGTAGGTGGACTTTTTATTGGAAGTTTTATAGGATTCATTTATTTTACAACAACTTCCATAATAGACTGTATTTTATTACATATATTTAACAATGCTTTCGCCTTATTTACCATGTTTTTTTTCATTAAAAATGAAGAACTTTTTTCAAAACAGAAAAATTTTAATTTTTGGTTCATTTCCATTATTAGTTTAATCACAACTATTGGCTGTGTTTTTCTTTTTAAAAAAAAGAAAAAATTATGAGAAATAATGGATTTGGATCTGATTTTATATAGATAAAAATCTATTTTTTCTAAAATATAAATATTTATAAAAAAATAAAATAAGTCATAGAATCATAGCTTTTAAAAAGATGATAAAATTCATGAATTATCACCAATATTATTTTTAATGAAAAAACCTTCATTAACCATTTTAGGGTGTCACTCTTCAATTCCAACTAAAAAATTTTATCCAACAGCTCAAATATTAGAAATGAAAGGATATGTTTTTCTTATTGATTGTGGAGAAGGAACACAAGTTCAATTAAGAAAAGCAAAAATAAAATTTAATAAAATAATACATATATTCATCTCTCATTTACATGGAGATCATTTTTTCGGACTAATTGGATTACTTTCTACTTTTCATTTATTAGGAAGAGAAAAATCAGTAAATATTTACGCTCCAAAAGGATTAAAAGAAATTATTGAGACTCACTTTAAATGGTCTTATACACGAATAAAATACTTTATAGATTACATAGAATTATCTTCTAATAAAGAAGAAAAAATTATGGAAAACGATAAAATAGAAGTTTATACTATTCCATTAAAACACAGAATTTACGCTAATGGATTTCTTTTTAAAGAAAAACTTAGTAATAGAAAATTAAATATGGAAGAAATAAAAAAAATTCCTGATATTAATATCGTAAATTATAAGGACTTAAAACTTGGAAAAAATTTTAAAACTAACGAAGGAAGAATAATACCAAATTATCAACTAACATTTGATCCTCCTAAAATATTATCTTATGCTTTTTGTTCAGATACTTCCTACTATTCTCCTATTATTGATCATATAAAGTATATAGATTTATTATATCATGAATCAACTTTTCTAAAAACAGAAGAAATAAGAGCTATCAATACAGGGCATTCCACAGCTAACCAAGCTGCTTATATAGCGAAAAAAGCTAAAGTAAAAAAATTACTACTAGGGCACTATTCTAATAGGTTTCCAAATATTAAAGATTTTGAAAAAGAAGCAAAAGAAATTTTTTATAATGTGGTAGCATCAGAACCTTTAAAAAAATACTATTTAGATAAATAAATAACTCATTCTTTTAGATGAAAAAAAAGATATGATTACACCTATTGTTAAAATTATACATGTCGTCATACAAAAATCTCCTATTGTAAATTTTACTGGAAAAGGAAATTTTCCTCCAATTTTAAAAATATGATATCTATCTTGCAACATAGATATAACATATGATATACATATTCCCAAAAACCATCCAGAAAAAGTAATAATAATTCCTATATGAAAAAAAATTTTTTTGATTCTATATAAAGAATAACCAAAACTCCATAAAATAAAAATATTTTCTCTCTTATCTAATTGTAATATGAAAATAGCACTAATTAAATTAAAACCAGCAATTAAAGTTATTAAAAATAATAAAAAATAGATAAACATTTTTTCCGTATTAATAACTTTGGAAAAAGATTTTTCTTTTTCCATACGTGTTTTTATCATAAATTTAGATCCGAATTTTTTTTTCAAAAGATTTTTTATATTATTTATATTTTTACCTTTATGAATTTTTATTTCTAGGGATTGAAAAGTTTTTTTTTGAATTAATTTTTGAATTTCAGAAATATCGCAAAATAAATATTTTTTATCTACTTCTTGACTAAAATGAAATAGTCCTTTTATTCTTACTCTTCTTTGTATAATAAATGGGGTATAAGTTTTTTTTTTCTTATCAAAAAAAAAACAAATAATTTTTATAGGATTTTTTTCTATTTTATCAATAAACAATAATGGAAAAAAAGGGAAAAAAGAAGATAATCCTATATATATATTCAATTGGTTATAAGATAATTTATCATCTTTTATAAAGATAATTTTTTTAAAATTTTTCATAACTTTTCCATATTCGGAATCCACTCCTTTTAAATGAAAAAAATATTTATTATTTTTATAATATAAATACACTATTTTTTCCATAGTTTTAGAAAAAGAAAATATCCCTTTTATAGATTTCATTTTTTCTTTCAATATTCTATCATTTATGAAAATATTTTCTTCTTTGAAAGAAGTAAGGACTATATCAGGATAATTAATTTGATAAAATTTAATATTTAAATTTTCTAATCCTGAAAAAACAGATAAAATAGAAGATAGAGAAAATGTAGATATACTAAGAGATAGAGTAGACAAAAAAATAATAATATTAACAATATTAGTTATTTTTTTAGAAAAGAAATAGCGTATAGCTATGTAAAAAGAAGGGCTCAAGAAAAATTATTCAATCAAGTTTTTTATTGAAAAAGAATTTTCAAAACGAAAATCCAATTTTGGTATTTTTTTTACACGATATCTAAGTTTTTTAGATAATAATTTTCTGTAAAATCCAGATTTTAATCGAATTCTTTTCAAAAAATTTTTATTTAAAAAAGGGTATATAGCTATATATCCTTTTATTAAACTCATATCGGTATTAATACAAATTTTAGTCAAGGTAATTAAAAATCCTTCTCTATTTTCATTATTAAATTCTTGATGAAGTATTTCTGCTATTTCCGTATAAAATATTGAAGATATTTTTTTATTTTTAATGGAATCCATGATTCTAAAAGTTTTCTAACTTAAATTTACTAAAAAAAGTATAGTTTTTTTTTGAATCAATAAAATTTTTTTGTAAAATTGTATTTTTAGGTCCCATAGCTCAGTCGGTTAGAGCATCTGACTCATAATCAGGAGGTCGCTGGTTCAAATCCAGCTGGGACCATTTTTTTCATGTTTTATGTGACCGGGGAGGGATTCGAACCCACAACTTACAGTTTAGGAAACTGTTGCTCTATCCTATTGAACTACCCAGCCTCATTCCATTATTTTGATATAACAGATACAATGGACTTGTTTTTTTTTATTCTTTTAAAAATTACAAATCCTGTTTTTATAGCATATAAAGTATGATCTTTTCCAATTCCTACATTTGTTCCAGGATGATGTTTTGTCCCACGTTGACGAACAATAATGTTTCCTGATTTAACAAATTGATTTCCATATATCTTTATTCCTAATCTTCGACCTTCTGAATCACGACCATTTCTAGAACTTCCTGAACCTTTTTTATGAGCCATTATAAATTATAATTTTTTTATATTTTTATTTTCTAATTCTGAAAAAGAAATTACTTTAATTTTTGTAAATAACGGTCTAAATCCATTTTTTACTTTATATCCTTTTCTCCTTTTTTTTTTGAATACAATTATCTTATCTCCTTTTAAATGTTGCAAAATTTCTACTTGAATATTTATATTTTCTAAAAAAGGAGTACCTATCTTTGTTAATCCATTTTTATAAAAGAGAAAAACCTGATTTAACCATATTTTTTCTCCTAACTTCATAGAAGTAAGACGAAGAACATAAATATATTTATTTTCAATCAATTTAAATTGATTCCCAAAAATATTCACAATTGCGTATATCATATAATTTTTAATGCTTTAATAAGAATTTTTTTGCTTTTAAAATACTATCAAATAAATAATCTATTTCTTCAAAAGTATTATATATAGAAAAACTAGCACGAATCATTCCTGTTACATTAAAAAAATTCATCAAAGGCTGAGCACAAAGATGACCAGTCCGTACAGCAATTCCAAAACGATCTAAAATACTTCCAACATCAAAACAATGTAATTTACTTAAATTAAAGGATATAATACTAGATTTTTTGTTTAAATCACTTACTCCATATAATTGGATCCCATCTATTCTACTTAAAAGTTTTATAGCATAGCTTAAAAGCTTCCCTTTATAATCTTGTATATTTTTTACTCCTATTTTTTCTACAAAGTCTATAGCCTCTCCCCATACAATAATTCCTTCTATATTTGGAGTTCCAGCTTCAAACTTAAATGGCAAATTAGAATAAGTGGTTGTTTCAAAGCTTACTTTATTAATCATTTCACCTCCAGTTTGATAAGGATCAATAGCCTCTAATACCTTTTTCTTTCCATATAAAATTCCCACCCCAGTAGGTCCATACATTTTATGAGCGGAAAATGCATAAAAATCAGCATTTAAATCTTGTACATCTAAATCTAAATTAGATGGGACTTGAGCCCCATCAATTAAAACTAATGCTCCATATTCATGAGATTTATCAATAATATTTTTTACAGGGTTTATTATTCCTAAAACATTGGATATATGATTAATTGCTACAATTTTTGTCTTTTCTGAAATTAAAAAATTAAAATCTTCTAATTGTAAAAAACCATCTTGATTAATTGGTATTATTTTTAATAAAGCTTCTTTTTTTGAACAAAGAATTTGCCATGGAACAATATTAGAATGATGTTCAAGATAGGAAATAATTATTTCATCTCCTTTTTTTATCAAAAAACTAATACTATAAGCTACTAAATTAATAGACTCTGTAGTTCCTTTTGTAAAAATTATTTCTGAAGAATGTTTCGCATGAATAAATTTTTGAATTTTTTTTCTTACATTTTCTACATAAAAAGTAGATTCTTGACTTAAAAAATGTAATCCTCGATGAATATTAGAATTCATGGTGGAATAATAAGCTTCTGAAGCTTTAATTACTTGAAAAGGTTTTTGAGTAGTAGCTGCATTATCTATATATACTAAGGAATTTGAATAAATTTTTTTTTTTAAAATTGGAAATTGATCTCGAATTTCTTTAATTTTTTCTTTTGAAAACATATACTATAAATATATGCCTAATTTTTTTTTTATTTTATTAGAAATCATATTTTTCAATTTTAAAATATTAATAGGTTTTAATACTTCCTCTAAAATAGAAAGTAATAATAAAATTTTACCATCTTTTTCTGGAATTCCTCTTGATTGAAAATAAAATAAATCAGATTCATGAAAACTTCCAATAGTGCAACCATGTGAACATTTCACCTCATCAGAAAATATTTCTAATTGAGGTTTTGCATATATACAAGCTTCATCAGAAAGAAGAATATTATTGCTTTTCTGAAAAGCATTAATTCCTTTTATTCCTTTTTCAACAAGTATTTTTCCATTAAAAATGCTTTTAGATTTTTCTAATAAAATACTTTTGTATAATTGAAAACTATAAGAATTTGAATATAAATGATCTATTAATGTATGATGATCTATTAATTGTTTTCCTGATAAAAGAGAAATTCCATATAAAGAAGAAGAAGTATTTTCTCCGATAGAATAAAAATTCAGGTTGTTTCTGATAAAGGTCCCTTGAAAAGAAAAAGTATGAACTGAACATTTACTATGTACGTTTTGTTGAAAAAAAGTATTATCTATCAAATTATCTCCTTTTATATCATCTTGAATTTTATAATATTCTATTTGACTATTATTAAACGCATAAATTTCACTAACAGAATTGCTAAATAATAAATGTCTTTTTAAAGATTTATGATGTTCAATAATTTTAACCTTAGATGATTCCCCTACTATAATTAAATTTCTTGGATTTAATAGAATTTTTGATTCTACTCCTGTATAAATATGTAATATTTCTATAGGAGTTTTTAAAGAAATATTATTAGGAATATAAATATATCCTCCGTCATTTGAAAAAATGGTATTTAAAGTATTAAAAGCATCATATTTACGTGATAATTTACCATAAAAATTCTTAATTTTTTCTTCTTTTTGTGAAGATATATTGGATAAAATAATATCTTTTCTTCTATTCTCATTATTATTATATCTATGAGATAGGAAAGAATTATATTCTCCATCAATAAAAATAAGAAGAAAAGATTTTTTTTCTTTTAGAAAAACCATTTCTTCGATTTTATGATATTCTAGAATTTTTTTTTCTTTCGAAAAAATCTTATAATCCTGATTAATAATTGAATTTATATTCGTCTTTCTCCATTCTTCATTTTCAGTAGAGGGAAACCCATTTTCCCTAAAAATATTGATCGATTGATCTCGTAATCTGGATAAGTAGGAAGATTTTAGATCAGAATTTATTTCTGAAAATGATGAGATAATTCTATCTTTTAATAACATTGAATCTAATTAATTAGACAAATAATTTTTTTTTTTTTCATTTTTAACCCAATTATATCCTTCTTTTTCTAATTTATCAGCTAATTGTTTATTTCCGGATTTAACTATTTTTCCATCATATAAAACATGCATAATATAATCTGAAAATAAATAATCTAATAATCTCTTGTAATGAGTAATAATTAAAATAGAATTTTTATTATTTTTTAACTTATTAATTCCTTTTGAAACAATACGTAATGAATCTATATCTAATCCTGAATCTACTTCATCTAAAATAGACAATAAGGGATTTAACATAGACATTTGAAATATTTCATTTCTTTTTTTTTCTCCTCCTGAAAATCCTTCATTTAAAGATCGATAAAAAAAATCTTTTTCAATATTTAAAAGAACAGATTTTTTTTTCATTTTAAAAAGTATCTCTTTAGCGGGCATTTTATCTAATCCTCTTGCTTTACGAGATGCATTAATAGCCGTTTTAATAAAATTAATTACAGAAATTCCTGGTATTTCCACTGGATGTTGAAAAGATAAAAAAATTCCCAAATGGGCACGTTCTTCTGGAGAAAAATTCATTAAATTTTTATTCTGAAAAAAAATATTTCCTTCAATTATATTATATTCTTTTTTTCCTGCAATAACGGAAGCTAATGTACTTTTTCCAGAACCATTAGGTCCCATAATTACATGAATTTCTCCTGAATTAATTTTCAAATTAATTCCATTAAGAATTTTTTTTTCTTCTATAGAAACATGTAAATTATTTATAATCAACATATAAGTTGTTTAAAATATTTTTTCATTACCCAACAGATCCTTCTAAAGAAATTTCCAAAAGATTTTGAGCTTCCACTGCAAATTCCATTGGTAATTTTTTCAAAACTTCATTACTAAAACCATTTATAATAAGAAAAATTGCTTTTTCTGTATCAATTCCTC
Organism: Blattabacterium sp. (Cryptocercus kyebangensis); assembly: GCF_003226855.1. Taxonomy (NCBI): domain Bacteria; kingdom Pseudomonadati; phylum Bacteroidota; class Flavobacteriia; order Flavobacteriales; family Blattabacteriaceae; genus Blattabacterium; species Blattabacterium sp. (Cryptocercus kyebangensis). The sequence continues at coordinate 26,141 of NZ_CP029820.1, read as the reverse complement.
GTTGATTACAATAAAAAATTTGGTCTTCTCCAATTTTTGAAGTAGTAGCTTCGTGTTCTACTTGAGAATTAGAATTATATACATTTATATATGGAAAAGTATGTGCCTGACATTTATTCCCTATTAATAAGGAATCACATTGAGAATAATTACGTGATTTTATAGCTTTAGAAGAAATTTTAACTAATCCTCTATAATTATTTTTAGACTTTCCAGAAGAAATCCCCTTTGATATAATTACACTTTTCGTTTCTTTTCCAATATGAATCATCTTAGTCCCTGTATCTGCTTGTTGAAAATCTTTGGTTAAGGCTAAAGAATAAAATTCACCAATAGAAAAATCTCCTTTTAGAATACAAGATGGATATTTCCAAGTAATAGAAGACCCCATTTCTACTTGTATCCAAGATATTTTAGCTTTTTTTTCACATAATCCACGTTTTGTAACAAAATTGAAAATACCTCCTATACCTTCTTTATTTCCAGGGAACCAATTTTGAACAGTAGAATATTTAATCTCAGAATTTTCCAAAGCAATAATTTCTACTACAGCAGCGTGTAATTGATTTTCTTTTCTTTGTGGAGCTGTGCAACCTTCTAAATAACTAACATAAGAGTCTTTATCTGCAATAATTAAAGTTCTTTCAAATTGACCAGTTCCATTTTCATTAATACGAAAGTATGTAGACAATTCCATAGGACATCGAATTCCCTTTGGGACGTAACAAAAAGATCCATCTGAAAATACAGCTGAATTAAGAGCGGCATAAAAATTATCTTTTTTTGAAACTACAGTACCTAAATATTTCTTCACAAGATCTGGAAACTTTTTCAAAGCATCATTGATAGAACAAAATATAATTCCATAATCCTCCAATTTTTTTTGAAATGTAGTAACCAAAGAAACGGAATCTAATACTATATCTGTAGCAATACTAGAAATATTTTTTTTTATAGGAACTCCCAATTTATTAAATGTATCTAATAATTCTGGATCCATTTTATTTAAATTATCTAGATCTATTTTTTCTTTTGGAGAAGAATAATAACTTATTTCTTGAAAATTGGGTTTTTCATATTTTATATTTGCCCAATTTGGTTCTTTCATCTTTTTCCATATAGAATAGGATTCTAACCTCCAATTTAACATCCATATTGGTTCTTCTTTTTTTTCTGATATTTTTCGAATAACATTTTCATCTAATCCTGCTGGAATTTTATCCGATTCTATTGGAGTATAAAATCCATATTTATATTCAGAACTAGTAAAATTATCCAATATTTTATTCCTTTTTTTCATAAAATAGAAATATAATTAGGATGAAAAACTTTTCCCACATACACAAGTATGTTTAGCATTAGGATTTTTAAAGTAAAATCCTTTTCCATTCAATCCTCCTGAGTATTCTAATGTTATTCCAACTAAATAAGGAAAACTATTTTCATCTACTAATATTTTTATTCCTTCATACTGAAAAAGTTTATCTTCTTTTTTCTTTTTTTCATCAAAAGTAAGTTCATAGGATAATCCAGAACATCCCCCACTTTTAACACCAAATCTTACGAAAGAAAAATCATTAGAAAGACCTTCTTCTTTCATAATGGAAATCAATTTATTTTTAGCTTGATCAGATATACAAACCATAATGATTATAATTTTTTAAATTTTTGAAATTTAAAGTTAAATAATATTCAATATTTTTTATCTGTATTTGTTAATAAAATTTTTGTTGTTCCTTGTTTTATTCCCCACTTATCTGCCATTCCAGCATTGATTTCCAAAATATATTTTATTCTAGGAATATTAAGTTCTTCTATTCTATTCATAGGATAAACAAATTTATTTATAAAAACGACGGTATTAAAATAATCAATATAAACAATATCTAATGGAATTCGCATATTTTTCATATTTATTTTATGAATCTCTTCTTTATTGGTTAAAAAAAATAACATTCCTCTATTTTCTTTTAGAAAAGATCTATACATTAATCCATTTTTTATTTCTATATCTTTATTAGCTAATTCTACATCAATTTTCTTTATAAAAAAGTTTTCATTTTTCATATACAATTCTCCATGTTTTAAAAATTCAATCTCTAATTGATCTCCTACATCAAAAAATAAGGAATCTTCATTTTCACTTCTTTCAGAAGAAAAGAAAAATAAAATAAATAAAAATAAAATTTTTGTTTTTTTCATGAAAGAAAACGTTTCTTTTTCCTAGAAAAATAAAGAATAAATATTCCAAAAATAATGCATGGTAGACTAAGCCATTGTCCAGTATTTAGAGAGTACATATTTATAATTTCATCTCCTTGTGGTTCTTTCATAAATTCTAATAAAAACCGAGAAGACCAAAGTAAAATAAAAAAAATTCCAGATATATATCCAGTAATATTCCTAATATTTTTTTTTCTATATAAAAAACATAAAAATAAAAAAATGAAAAAATAAACAATAGATTCATATATCTGAGTTGGATGCCTAGGAACTATCTCTCCATATCCTGTATCCATTTGTAAAAATTTTACGGACCAAGGTAACGAGGAATTGCATGGTCTTCCTACAATTTCAGAATTGAAAAAATTTCCAATTCTTATAAAAACAGCAGATAATGTAGCTACAATACATAATCTATCACATATCCAAAAAAAGGATTTTTTAAGTTTTTTTTTATTATAAAAAAAAATAGATAAAATAATTCCTACAGTTGCTCCATGACTAGATAATCCTCTATATCCAATAAATTCATAACCTTTTATTATTCCTAATTTAGAAGAATTTTCTTTTACAGGAAAAAAAGCTTCTATCCAATGATCCGAAAAATATGAAATGTCATAAAAAAATATCTGTCCTAATCTTGCTCCTATAATAGTTCCTAAAACTGTATATACCAATAAAGAATCCAAATACTTTTGATGGATCTTTTCTATCCTATAAATATATTTCATAATATACCATCCTATTACGAAAGATAGGAAAAACATTAAACTATAAATATGGATAGAGAAATCTTTCCATAAAATAAATTTATGAATGGGATCCCAATTAATATATTTTAACATAATTTTTATTTTATAGGATCGTATCCTGAATTACCCCATGGGTTACATCTAAAAATTCTTTTCAAACTTATTAAAATAGCTTTAAAAAGACTATACTTTGTTAAAGATTGAATCATATAATTGGAACAAGTTGGTATATATCTGCAATTTTTACCTATCCATGGAGATATTCCTATTTGATAAATTCGAATGCTTTTTAATAAAAAAATATGGATAATATTCATATAAAATTATTTTTATTTTTTTCTCGAATAAAATTTAAAAAAGAACCAAATATAAACCATTGAATTTGTCTTTTATTATAAGAATGTTGTACTTTTATCATCTCTGTATTTCCATTATTATGAATCAATTCTACATCAATACTTTTTTTAGGACTAAAATCTTTTATATAGAAATGAAAAATATCCTCCTCTTGAATTTTATAATAATCGGAAGGATGAAAAAAAGTTAAAGCTAAAATTCCTTGTTTTTTTAAATTAGTTTCATGTATTCTGGAAAAAGATTTTACAAGAACTATACGAACTCCTAAAAAACGTGGTTCCATAGCAGCATGTTCTCTTGAAGATCCTTCTCCATAATTTTCATCTCCAACGATTAAAGTTGGAATATTTTTAAATTTATAAAATTTAGCAGTATCAGGAACTGTTCCATAATTTCCTGTAACAATATTTTTTATTTCATTAACTTTATTATTAAAAGCATTAACAGCTCCAATCAATAAATTTTCAGAAATCTTCTCAAGATGACCTCTATATTTAAGCCATGGACCAGCCATGGAAATATGGTCTGTAGTACATTTTCCTTTTACTTTTATTAAAAGTCTAATATTTAATAAATCTTCTCTATTCCAAGAAGAAAATTCAGATAAAGGCTGTATCCTTTTTGATTTTGGATTTATATTTACAGATATATTTTTTCCATTTTTTTCTGGATTTTCGTATCCTAATTCTTTTAAATTATAATTTTTAAAAATAGGCATATCTATAGATTTTGGTTCTTCAAATTTTATATATTCTCCTATTTCATTTTTTAATTTATCTGTTCTAGGATCAAAGGTTAAATATCCGGAAAAAATTAAGGCAGTAACAATTTCAGGAGATGCTATAAAAGCATGTGTTTTAGGATTTCCATCATTTCTGGATGAAAAATTTCTATTAAAAGAATGAATAATTGTATTTTCCCTTTTTTTATTATTTCCTTTTCTACTCCATTGTCCAATACAAGGACCACAAGAATTAGAAAATACTTTGGCTCCTATACTATGAAAAATAGAAATAAATCCTTGTTTTTTAATCAAACGATATACTTTTTCAGATCCTGGAGTTATTAAGAATTCAGAAGAAATCTTTAATCTTTTTTTTTTCGCTTGTTTAACAATAGAAATGGATTTGGATAGATCTTCATAAGAAGAATTTGTACAAGAGCCTATTAATCCTACTTCTATTTTGATAGGCCAATTATTTTTGACCACTTCTTCTTTCATTTTAGAAATTGGAATAGAACGATCAGGAGTAAATGGTCCATTAATATGTGGTTCTAATACATTTAGATCAATTTCTATTATTTTATCATAATATTTATATGGATTTTTATATACTTCTCTATCTGCTTTTAAAAATTGGCTAAATTTGTCCGCCATTTCAGATATTTCTTTTCTTCCGCTTTTATCCAAAAAATTTCTCATTTTTGAATCATATGGGAATAAAGAAGAAGTAGCTCCAACTTCAGCTCCCATGTTACATATAGTAGCCTTACCTGTACATGAAATGTTTTTTATTCCATCTCCAAAATATTCAATAATAAAACCTTTAGCTCCTGAAACACCTAAAATTCCAGATAATTTTAATATTACATCTTTAGGAGAAGACCACCCATTTAGATTCCCTTTTAAATAAACTCCAATAATTTTAGGAATTTTTAATTCTAAAAAGGATCCAGACATAACCTCTACGGCATCTGCTCCTCCTATCCCTATAGCTAACATACCTAATCCTCCAGCATTAGGAGTATGAGAATCTGTTCCAATCATCATTCCTCCAGGAAAAGCATAATTTTCTAAAACAATTTGATGAATAATTCCTGATCCAGGGTTCCAAAACCCTATTCCATATTTATAGGATGCTGATTTCAAAAAGTCATAAATTTCTTGGTTTTCTCTTATAGATTCCTTCAAATCTTCTTCTTCTCCATTTATAGATTTTATAAGATGATCGCAATGTACCGTTGTAGGTATTTTCGTTTTATTTTCTCCAGTTTTCATAAACTGAAGAATGGTCATTTGTGCTGTAGCATCTTGCATAGCTAGACGATCCGGAAAAAAATTTAAATAAGATTCCTTAGAATATTGGTTATCTAAATCTATTTCATTTGAAACATGAGAATATAGAATCTTTTCAGAATAGTTCATAGGACGACCTATTTTATTTCTAATTTTACTAATTCTAAATTTTAAATTTGAATAAAAACTTCGAATCATATTAATATCCAAGATCATAATATGGGATTTTTTTTTGCAAATTTAGAAATTATGCAGTATTTATTTGAAATAAATCCTAATTAGGATTTATTTTTTTTCGTTTAAGAAATCAGATACTTTTTTGTAAAAATCTATAGAATTATCTACATGAACCCAATGTTTGGATTTTTTCACTGTAACAATTTTTGCTTTTGGAAATAATTTTTTTATAAAAAAAAATCCTTAGGAAGAATGTAATCAGAATATTCCCCCCGTAAAAATAGTACAGGACGTTTATAACAACCATCTTTAATTTCTTTATGAATTAAGGAATGATAATTTTTTTCAATTCCAAATAAGAAAAAACAAAAAGATAATTTACCGTTTTTTTTTCTGTAAGTACATTTGGAAAAAAATGATCGAATTTCTACATTTTGAATCAATGGTTTTAAAAAAAGATCAAGATCTTTTCTAGTTTTAATAACATTAAAATTTACACTTTTTAATATTTGAATAATATTTTTATAATATTTAGAAGAATAAGCCTTAGGGCTAATATCCACAATTATAATTTTTTTAGGAATTAATGGATAATTCATGGAAAATTTCATAACGGCTCTTCCTCCCATAGAATGACCTATAAATACCGTTTTAAATAAATTATAATGACGAATATATTCTAATATATCTTTTGATATAAGATCATAATCCATTTTTTTTGAAAAAAAACTTTTTCCATGATTTCTAATATCCAGTAAATGAACTTGATATTTTTGAGAAAATTTTTTTGCAAAAGATATCCAATTTTTTCCATTACCAAATAATCCATGAAAAACTAATATTGGAAATCCATTTCCAAAAATTTTAGAATGTAAAATCATAATTTTTTAATCTGTTATTTACTTTTTTTACAAGCTTTATAAATTCTTTTTAAATAAGTTTGAATTGTATTTTCTAATCCCATGTAAAGAGAATCGCTAATCAAGGAATGACCTATAGATACTTCTTCTATATTTGGAATTTTTTCAATTAGAAAAGAAATATTTTCTAAATTCAAATCATGTCCAGCGTTAACTAATAAATGATGATTCATGGCTTCTTTCGCTGTAATAATATAAGGATTAATACAATTCCATTTTTTATTGGCGTATCCTATCGCAAAATTTTCAGTATATAACTCTATTCTATCGGCACCTGTATTAGCTGCAGATGAAACTAATTTTGGATTTGGATCCAAAAATATAGAAGTACGAATTCCATGATCTTTCAACTTATTAATTTTTTCAGTTAATAAATCCTGATAAAGAATTGTATTCCATCCGGAATTTGATGTTATCACATTTTCTGAATCAGGAACTAATGTTACTTGATTTGGCAAAATATCCAATACTAATTTCATGAATTTATTGATAGGATTCCCTTCAATGTTTAATTCAGTTGTAATAATAGATTTTATATCATAAACATCCTTATAGGATATATGTCTTTCATCAGGACGTGGATGAATAGTAATCCCTTTTGCTCCAAATTTCTGAATATCTATCGCTACTTGTAAAAGATTTGGAATATTTCCTCCTCTTGCATTTCTTAATGTTGCTATTTTATTTAAATTAACACTTAATTTTACCATATTTTATTTTTTTAAGGATAAAGGTTTGTAGTTACTTGTGTTACTTTTAAGTTAAATTCTTTAGCGGCTGTTAATAAATGATCAAAAACACTAGCTTGTATTTGTTCATATTTTATAGATTCAGAAGTATTGGTAAAACAATATAATTCGACAGGAAGACCATAAGGTGTAGGATTTAAGTGTCTAACCATCAAAGTCTCCGATTGAGATATTTTAGGATGTTGATGTAGATAAGATAATGCATATTGACGAAATATACCAATATTAGTTAATTTTCTTCCATTAATATCTATATTAAGATCAATATTTTTACCTTTATTGAAAATTTCTATTTCTTTTTTTTTTCTGTGAATATAATTTTTTATCAAATAAAAATGTTGGAATTTTTCTAAACTTTCTGAATTACAAAACTGAAATGATTGTATGCTAAATAAAATAGATCTTTTTATTCTACGTATATTTTTTTTACGCATCACCTCAAAATTAGTTACTGCTGTAGATATAAGATCATAAGTAGGGACACTTGTAATAGTTTTATCAAAATTTTCTATTTTAGCAGAAGTTAAATTGATTTCTATAACAGTCCCTTCTATACTGTATTTATGAATTCCTATCCAATCCCCTACTTTGATCATTTTAGTGGAAGCCATCTGTACTCCGGATACAAATCCTAAAATTGTATCCCTAAAAACTAGTATAACAATAGCTGTTATAGCCCCTAAACTAGTAAGAACCGTAATAAGATCATTTTTTGTTAAAATGGAAATAATAACCAAAACACAAAACATAACTGATATTATTTTTAATAATTGTGAAAAAGAACGTACTGCAATGGTTTGATGATTATTTTCACTAGTAGAAATTCTCATAATTGAATTAACTACTCTAATCAAAGATTGTAAAATTATCAATACAAATAAGATATCGAATATTTTTTCTAGATATAGAATAATTTTAGGATAGTTTTTAAAAAATGGTTTTATTAAAATAAATCCAATTGATAATGGAAAAAAATGAGCTAAACTATCAAAAACTTTATTTTCATATAATATATTATCCCAAACAAAATGAGTAGAACTTATAATTCTCCTTCCTATAAAACGAACTATCCTATTAAAAATAAATTCCAAAGTAATTAATAAACCAGTAAATAGAAATATTTTACCAATTATGATAACGGCTATACTACTCCATTTTTTTAAAAAAAAATTGTGAGTAAATTCATAAAAAATCCATTCATATTGAATATTAAATATTTCTAATATTTTCATAATAATTTTTCAAAATATAGATAAAACTCTCTATTATTCAGATTAACTTAGCATAAGTTATTTTCAATAATTTTATCCTTTCTTGGTATATTGAAGAATATAATAGATATTGAATTACGTTATAAAATTATAAAAGATAAAAGATAAAAAATTTTGATTCAATTTTTAAATTTAAAAATTATGGATAATGAAGCTTTAATAGATTCTTTTTCAGATTTTAAATATGAAAAAAACATAGATAGAGTAAGTTTAATGGCCATATTAGAAGAATCTATACGATGTGTATTAAAAAAAAAATATGATTCTTCTAAAAATTATGACATTATTGTGAATCCAGATCAAGGAGATTTAGAAATTTGGAGAAACCGTATAGTAGTTCAAGATGAGACGGTGAAAGATCCAAATAAGGAAATAGAATTATCTACAGCACGTAAAATAGAAATGGATTTTGAAATCGGAGAAGAAGTAACGGAAAAAGTAGAACTGAAATCTCTCGGAAGAAGAGCCATTTTATCTTTAAGACAAAATTTACTTTCAAAAATAAATGAATATGATAATACCAATACCTATAAAAAAATTAAAAGTAAAATAGGAGAAATTATTAATGTAGAAGTATATCATATTTTACCTAAACAAATTATAATGAAAGATGAGGAACAAAATGAAATGGTTCTACCTAAACAAGAACAAATTCCAAATGATTTTTTTCGTAAAGGGGATCCAGTTAAAGTATTGGTAAAAAAAGTAGATTGGAAAGATAGCAAACCTTTTGCAATTTTGACCAGAAAAGACGAAGCCTTTTTAGAAGAACTTTTTAAGTTGGAAATCCCAGAAGTATCTGAAGGATTAATTACAGTGAAAAAAGTGGCACGGATTCCAGGAGAAAAAGCTAAAGTTTCCGTAGAATCTTATGATGACCGTATAGATCCTGTTGGAGCTTGTGTAGGGATGAAAGGATCTAGAATTCATCCTATTGTTAGAGAATTAAAAAACGAAAATATAGATGTTATTAATTATACTGAAAATATACAATTGTATATAACAAGAGCTTTAAGTCCTTCTAAAATATCCATGATGGAAGTCAATGAGGAACAAAAATATGTAAATGTATATGTAAAATTAGAAGAAATATCTAAAGCTATTGGTAGAGGAGGACAAAATATACGATTAGCCAGCCAATTAACTGGATATAAAATTCATATATTTAGGGATTTTCCTTATGAAGATGATGTAGAATTAACGGAATTTTCTGATGAGATAGAACCAGAAGTTCTTGAAAAATTTCATCAAGTTGGTTTAAATACCGCAAAATCTATTTTAAATTATAGAAATAACGATCTAAGTAAAAGAACTAATCTTGAAGAAAAAATTATAAAGAAAGTAATTTCCATTCTAAAAAAAGAATTTGAAGAAGAATTAAATAATATAAATACCTAATTTTTTATAGCTAAATAATTTTTATCTTTATTTTTATTATGACTGATAAAATCAGATTAAAAAACGTATTGACTAAATTCAATATTTCCTTACAAAGAGTTGTTAATTTTTTGCATCAAAAAGGAATTGAAATAGAAAATAATCCCAATGCAAAAATAGAAGAAAAAGTATACAAATTTCTTGTACGAGAATTTAAACCCTATAAAGAAATACGAGATGCTTCCGAAAAAGTTTTTTTGCAAAAAAAAATAGAGAAAGAGAAAATAAAAGAAGAATTACTAAAATCAAAATACTCTCCTAAAATTATTCGTGCAAAATCAGAAAATTTAATTGGTTTTAAAAAAATAGGAAAAATAAATATAGATACACTAGAAAAAAAACATGGAAAAAAAGAATTTTTTACAGAAAAAAAAAAGGATTCCCATAAAAAATATTATAATACAAAAATTGGAGAAATAGATAAGAAACCAGATTCTTTTTATAAATCCATTCAGAATAAAGATAAAAAACCTGAACATATAGATACTATCTATCAAAAATTAGATGGAGTTATGTTAACAGGAGATAGGATTGATTTATCTCAATTTGAAAAAAAAAGAATAAGACAGGAAGATAAAACTAAAAAAAAACGAAAAAGAATTAAAAAAGAAATTTTTGTCGAAGATATAAAAAATATTCCTGTAAAGAAAAAACAGGAAAAAGAAAGAAAAAATTATTTAAAACATTCTTCTTACAAAAAGATTGAAAAATCAAAAAATAAAAAACATTCACAAAAATCAGGAATTACAAACGATCAAATTGAGAAACAAATCAAAGAAACTTTAGAAAAACTTTCTTCGAAAGGGATAAAATCAAAAGCTTCAAAAATTAGAAAAGAAAAACGTCAATATAAAAAAGAAAAAAGAATTCTTCAAAATGAAATAGAAAGTGAAAAACAAGAAAAAACGCTTAAAATAGCAGAATTTACAACTGTAAATGAGTTAGCATCTATGATGAACGTAAATGCAACAGATGTAATTATATCTTGTATGTCCTTAGGAATTATGGTTACTATGAATCAACGATTAGATGCAGAAATAATAACACTCGTAACAGATGAATTTGGATATAATGTAGAATTTGTAGGATTGGATTTAGAAGAAGCAATTCAAGATGATAAAGATTTAGAAGAAAATTTAAAACCTAGACCTCCTATTATTACTGTAATGGGGCATGTAGATCATGGAAAAACCTCTTTATTGGATCATATTAGAAATACTAATGTAATTGCTGGAGAGTCTGGTGGAATTACTCAACATATAGCTGCTTATAGTGTAGAATGTTCTAATAATAATAGCATTACTTTTTTAGATACTCCAGGACATGAAGCCTTTACAGCTATGCGTGCAAGAGGAGCGCAAATTACAGATATAGCAATTATAGTTATTGCAGGAGATGATCAAGTAATGCCTCAAACAAAAGAAGCTATTAGTCATGCTCAAGCGGCTAATGTACCTATGATATTTGTTTTCAATAAAATGGATAAACAAAATGCAAAATCTGATAAAATTAGAGAACAATTAGCTAATTTAAATTTCTTAGTGGAAGAATGGGGGGGAAAATATCCATCTCAAGAAATATCCGCAAAATTAGGAACTGGAGTGGATAAATTATTGGAAAAAGTTCTTTTATTAGCAGAATTTTTAGATTTAAAATCAAATCCAAATAAACCTGCTGTAGGAACCGTCATAGAAGCTTCTTTAGATAAAGGAAGAGGATATATAACCACTATTCTTTTACAAGGTGGAACACTAAAAGTAGGGGATTATGTATTAGCAGGAATTAATCATGGAAAAGTAAAAAATATTTTAGATGAACGTGGAAAATCTATTCATTCAGCAGGACCATCCCAACCTATAACCATACTAGGATTAAATGGAGCGCCTACCGCTGGGGATAAATTTAAAGTTTTTAAAGATGAAAAAGAAGCAAAACAACTAGCTTCCAGAAGAGAACAATTACAAAGAGAACAAAATATAAGAGCTCAAAAGCATCTAACATTAGATGAAATTGGAAGACGTATAGCATTAGGAGATTTTAAAGAATTAAAAATAATTCTTAAGGGGGATGTAGATGGTTCTGTAGAAGCTATTGCTGATTCACTCCAAAAACTATCTACAAATACAATTATGGTGAATATTATCTATAAAGGAGTAGGACAAATTACAGAATCTGATGTATTATTGGCAAGTGCTTCGGATGCAGTTATAATAGGATTTAATGTTCGTCCAAATAATGGATCCAAAAATATCGCAAAAAAAGAAGATATAGAAATACGGACTTATTCAATCATATACAATATTATTAATGATATTCAAGAAGCTATGGATGGAATGTTATCCCCTGAAATAAGAGAAAAAATATTAGGGAATGCAGAAATAAGAGAAATTTTTAAAATTTCAAAAACTGGAAATATAGCTGGATGCATGGTAATAGAAGGAAAATTATTACGTCAAGGAAAAGTAAGATTAATTAGAGAAGGAATAGTTATATTTCAAAATGGAGAATTTACTTCTTTAAAACGTTTTAAAGAAGATGTAAAAGAAGTATCTAAAGGTTATGAATGTGGTTTAGGAATCAAAGATTATCATAGTATTAGAAATGGAGATATTGTTGAGGTTTATGAAGAATTTTCTACTAATAATAAAAAAAGTTGATATGCTTTACCGAACACATAATTGCGGAGAATTATGTAAAAAAGATATTGGAAAAAAAGTAGTTTTGTCTGGATGGATTCAAAAAATAAGAAATTTAGGATCCTTAATTTTTATAGATATCAGAGATTATTTTGGAATAATACAACTTGTTTTTTCAAAAAATTTAACAAAAAAGGTTTTTGATTTAGGAAAAGAATTTATCATTAAAGTTAATGGAAAAGTAGTAAAAAGACAATCTATAAATTGTAATATACCTACAGGAGAAATAGAAATTTTAGTTTCTAAACTAGACATATTGAATCCATCCATTATACCCCCTTTTATTATAGAAGATAAAACAGATGGAGATGAAGAATCTCGTATGAGATATAGATATCTTGATATACGAAGAAATCCTATAAAAAATAATTTGATATTTCGTCATCGTATCTCTCTAGAGATCCGAAACTTTCTTTCTAAAAATGGATTTATAGAAATAGAAACTCCTGTATTGATAAACCATACTCCAGAAGGAGCCAGAAGTTTTGTAGTCCCTTCTAGAATCCATTCCGGTAAATTCTATTCTTTACCTCAATCTCCTCAATTATTCAAACAATTATTGATGATAGGAGGAATAGATAAATATTTTCAAATTGTAAAATGTTTCCGAGATGAAGATTCTCGTTCTGATCGTCAAATTGAATTTACACAAATAGATTGTGAAATGGCCTTTGTAGAGGTTAATGAAATACTACTTTTTTTTGAATATTTCATTAAATATCTATTCAAAAAAATAAAAAATATTCAATTAGATCCTTTTACTTGTATTACTTATTCTGATGCAATGACAAGGTATGGGACAGAAAATCCTGACCTACGTTTTGTAATAAAATTTTTGGATATAAATGATTTTATTCCAAAAAAAGAATTTGAATGTTTTAAAACAAAAAAATTCATAATAGGGATTAACATACTAAAATGCAGTCATTATACATATGATCAAATCCATTCAATAATAGAATCAATTAAAAAATCAAAAGTAGAAGATCAAGAAATTTTTTGGATAAAAATTTTTCCTGATAAAACATTTCTTTCTTCAAAAGAAAAATTATTTACCAAAGAAAATATGGTGAAAATTATAAAAAATATTGATTCTAATCCTGGTGATTTATTATTTCTTCTTTTTGGAAAAAAAATAAAAACAAAAACTCAACTTAATAAGTTACGTATAGAGATATCAAATTGCTTAAATATTCTAAAAAATTATCAAATATTCAAACCTGTATGGATTATAGATTCCCCTCTTTTAGAGTGGAATGAGGAATTTAAAAGATATAGATCTTACCATCATCCTTTTACTAGTCCAAAAAAAGAAGATATTCATTTATTAGAAAAATTTCCAGGTAATATTCGTTCCAAATCCTACGATTTAATTATTAATGGAGTGGAAATAGGTGGTGGATCTATACGTATTCATGATAAAAGTATACAAAACTTAATTTTCAAACATTTAGGATTATCCATAAAAGAAATAAAGTCAAAATTTGGATTTTTAATTAAGGCTCTTGAATATGGGGCCCCTCCTCATGGTGGAATTGCATTTGGATTAGATAGATTATCATCTATTTTGGGAGGAAAAGGGAATATAAAAGATTTCATTGCTTTTCCAAAAAACAATTCTGGAAAAGATGTTATGGTTAACTCTCCTACTTTTTTAAAGAAAGAAAAATTAAAAGAATTAAATCTATAGAAAAATATAAATTAGTTTTTATGATTTTTATATCTTAAATAAGATTCTTTATAAACAGAAATTGCTATATCTTTATTTTTCCAATCACCTATTATCACTTTCTTATTTTCTAAATCTTTATATACTAGAAAAAAATGTTCAATTTCTTTTTTAGCATGAAAAGAAATTTCATCAATATCGTTAATTATATTATAATTTGGATCTGAAATAGGAACAGAAATAATTTTTTCGTCTTCTCCATTTTCATCATTCATAAAAAAAACACCAATTGGTTTTACTGTAATTAAACATCCTGGAATAGTTGGTTCTGTTAAAAAAACCAAAACATCTAATGGATCACCATCTTTTGAAAGGGTTTTTGGAATGAATCCATAATCTGTTGGATAACTCATAGGAGAATATAAAACCCTATCTAATCGAATGGAATTATTTTTTTTATCAAATTCATATTTATTTCTACTCCCTTTAGGGATTTCTATGAATGCATCAAAATTTACTTTCATATTATTCTTGTATAACATTTAAATTTTTCTAAATATAAGGCTACTTTTTTAGCAAAGCCTCCACCAAGTACTCCATCTATTACACGATGATCATAAGAATGAGATAAATAAATCTTATGTCTTATCCCAATAAAATCTCCTTCTGGGGTTTCTATAACAGACAATTTTTTTTGGATTAATCCTATTCCCATAATAGCAACTTGAGGTTGATGTATAATAGGAGTTCCAAATAGATTTCCAAAACTCCCTATATTACTAATGGTATATGTACCTCCTTTAGTTTCTTCAGGTTTTAATTGATTAGATTTAGTTCTTTTTATTAAATCATTAATAATTTTTATTAACCCTCCCAAACTATAGGAATCTGCATTTTTAATAACCGGAACAATGAGATTACCATTAGGTAATGCTGTTGCTAATCCTATATGAATATTTCTTTTTTTTATAATATTAGTTCCATTAACAGATATATTTATCATAGGATAATCTTTTATAGCTTTAACTACACATTCTACAAATACAGACATTAAAGTTAATTTTTCTCCTGTATTTTTATGAAAAATATCCTTCATTTTATCTCTCCATTTTACGATATTTGTAACATCGGCTTCTACAAAAGATGTTACATGAGCAGATATCTTTTTACTGGAAATCATATGAGATGAAGTTATTTTACGAATTCTATCCATTTCTACTATGGTTTCAGTTTCATCTTGTTTACTCTTATTTATCATAAAACCAGTAGAAGATAAAATAGAATCCTTTTTCCTAATTATTCTCTTTTCTTTTTTATTTCTAATATATTTTAAAATATCCTTTTTAGTAATTCTTCCTTTTTTTCCAGTTCCTTCTATAGATTCTAATTCATAGAAACTAATTCCTTCTTTTTTAGAAATAGTACGTACAAAAGGAGAATAAAATCGTATACTTTTTTCTGTACAAGTTTCTTTTTCTTCTATTTCCAAAATAGCTATAGAACTTCCTACCTTAGCTACTTCATTTGAAGAAAATAATTTTTTTTTCAATATTCCATTTACTGGAGAAGTAATTTCAGAATCTACTTTATCCGTAGAAATTTCCACTAATAAATCTTCTTTTTTTATATAATCTCCTTCTTTTTTTAACCAACGAATGATAGTAGCCTCAGCTATACTTTCACCCATGGATGGAAGAGTCAAATTATACTCGGCCATCTAAATTAATCGTTTTATATATTATTTTTGCTTAATCAAAAATAACAAATTCATTTTAAAAAATGAAAATTCTTTCGTTAAATCAAATTAAAAAAATAGATCAATATTGTATTGATAACGAAGATATTTCTTCTATAGAGTTAGTAGAAAGATCTGCTAAAAGTTGTTTTAATTGGATTATTCATCATTATCGTAATATTCAAAAAGTTATACTATTAGCAGGAAATGGGAAAAATGGAGGAGATGGACTATCCTTGGCAAGAATGTTATCTCAATATGGAACTGTAATAACGGTATATATTCTTAATATTTCCAATCATTTTTCTCCAGAATTTATCATCAATAAAAATAAAATACTAAAATATGGTGGAATAGAATTGAAAAATATTTATAAAGGAGAAAATTTTCCTATTTTAGACAATAAAAATAGTCTACTTATTGATGCTATTTTTGGGACTGGATTGAACAGACCAATAAAAAAATATTGGAAATCTTTTTTTCATTATATAAATGAAAATAAATTTATCCCCGTTATTTCTATAGATCTTCCATCTGGACTTTTTATGGAAAAAAATCAAAAGGATTTTGAAGGGATTATAAAAGCTACTCATACATTAACTTTTCAAAGTCCTAAATTACCTTTTTTTTTATCAGATTATGCTAAATATATTGGAAAATGGCATTTGTTAAATATCGGATGGAAAGATTCCTACTCAAATGAAATGTGTGTAAAAAATTTTTATGTAGATGATATTTTTATTAAATCCATATATAAAAAAAGGAAAAAATTTTCTCATAAAGGAAATTATGGTCATGGACTACTTGTTGGAGGATATTATGGAATGATTGGATCTATGGCTCTTTCTGCAAAAGCAAGTTTTCGAATTGGTATTGGAAAATTGAGTGTATATGTACCACGTTGTGGATATCAAATTTTACAAATTCTTATCCCAGAAGCTATTATAAAAACTGATTCCAAAGATAAATTTATCAGTAATATTCCTACTAATATTCATGTAAATGCGATAGGTATAGGAATGGGAATGGGGGAAAAAACTATAACCGCATATGCATTAGAATCTTTCTTTTTAAAGAATAAAGAGAATAAAATACCCATGGTCATAGATGCAGATGCTATAAATATATTATCCAATCAATTAAAAATAATGAATTCTATACCAGAAAAAACTATTCTTACTCCACATCCAAAAGAATTTAGAAGATTATGTGGTCCATGGAAAGATGATTATCAAAAATTAGATTTATTAAAAAATTTTTCTAAAAAATATAAAATTTACATTGTATTAAAAGGAGCACATACCGTTATTTCAACTCCTAATGGAAATCTTTATTTTAATAGCACTGGAAATCCAGGAATGTCTACCGCAGGGAGTGGAGATGTTCTAACTGGAATTATTACAGGTTTATTAGCTCAAGGCTACTCTCCAAAAAAATCTTGTATTATGGGTGTATACTTACATGGTTTAGCAGGAGATATAGCTTCAATAGAAAAAAATGAAGAATCTATAATAGCGGAAGATATTATAAATTATATAGGAAAGTCTTATCAAAAAATGAAAATGTATAAAAAAGAATAAATATTCAAATCTTTTTTTTTATATAAAAACGAAATATTATTGTATAAATGAAAATTATTATTGCTGTTAATAAACTAATCTTAGCCAGATAATCTCCATTTTTTGTATAAAAAGTCTGTTTTCTATTAATGCTAACTTTATCGGATAATATTCCTTTTTTTCCGTAAGGAATAGAAGAAATTATTTCTCCTTTTTCATTAATAAAACAAGATACTCCAGTATTGGAAGATCTAGCTATGTATTTTCTATTTTCAATTGCTCTAAGACGAGCATAATAGAGGTGTTGTTTGTATCCTTGTGATCTCCCCCACCATCCATCATTAGTTATGATAACTATAAAATCTGCATTATTTTTTTTAATAAATTTAGATACGTATTCTCCAAAAATAGATTCATAGCAAATGATGGGGACTACTTTAATTCCAAAATAAGGATGTATAAATATATCAGAAAAAGGATCTTTCGATTTTCCATGTTCCATTACACTTCCACCAAAATTAAGTAAAATATCTCCCAATATAGGAAAAAGAATTTTTTTATAAGGAAAAGTTTCTACAGCTGGTACTAGCTTTGATTTATGATGAACTTTTATATTTCCAGATAAATCAATTTGGATTATAGAATTAAATAGATCCAACCATCGTATACTCTTTTCATTTTCTAAAAAAATGGGAGTAGCCGTTTTACTAATATTCCATTTATAATATAAATCGTATAATTCTACACCTGTAATAAATACTGTTTTTGGATAAAATTTACTGAGATAATTTCTAACTATTGAAATAGTTCTATCTTTTTCTATATTTTCCATAGAAATTTTTTTCCCATATCCAGGAATAGCAGTTTCAGGAGCTATAATAAATGTTTTTTTTCCAAAAGATATTTTTTCATCTATTAATTTTTTCAATCTAAGAATTAATTTATCCGTAGAAATTTTATATTTCTGATAATATGGATCAATATTAGGTTGTAAAATGAAGACCTCTACAGATCCATCTTTTTTTTCTTCATATTTCCAGTATATATAGTTTGAAATAAAAATTAGTAAAAATATTTTTCCTATATTTACAAAAATTTTTTTGTATAAATTGAGTTTATTATTTCTTTTTTGATATTCTATAATAGAATTCATTAATCCTATATTAACGCTCCATATCCATATGCTTCCTCCTAAAGATCCCGTATATTCATACCATTGTATCCATTCTATATGATTAGAAAATCCATTTCCTAAATTCAACCAAGGCCAAGATAATTCCCATTCTAAATGCATTTTCTCAAATGATATCCATACACAAATCAAGAATATATATCCTATTTTTTTATTTTCTACACTTTTTTTTATCCATGAATAAAAAGTAAATACAATGGACATAAATAGAGCATTTAAAAAAACAGGAATTAAATAAGCTTCTAGAGCAAAATTTCCATTAGGTCTCTTTGCATAAGATAACCACCATGTAGAAATAGCATTCCATATTAAAAAAGTAAAAAAAGAAAATATAAAAATGTAAAAGATAATTTTTTTGGAATAAAAAAAAGAATGACTCAAACATTCTTCTATGTATAATAGAGGAATAAAAGCTATGAATAGGAATAGTGGATTTCCATTAGTAGGCCATCCTAATCCCAATAAAATTCCAGAAAGTATACTATAGAAAAAAAATTGTATTTTTTTTCTTTGTATAAAGAATAATTTACAATACAATTCAAAAATAAATAATTTTTGTATAAAAAGTGGAGCTGGCGGGATTTGAACCCGCGTCCAAACAAGTAATATAAAGGAATTCTACATACTTATCCAAAGCTTATTTTTTCAGATTAAAATCGGACTTTGGATCCAAAATAAAATCCTAGATTCCAAAAGTATAATTAAAAAACTTGAGAATCATCCGTTTTCTAATCCTTATATTCTGAGTACCTCTATATCAGGAACTATAAGGAAAAATTCCTGAGAGATATTTTACTTCTGTATCTTACAGATTAAGCTATAATGATATTTCATTAAGCAGCAAAAGCGTATTGTTTTTCGCCATTTATATATTTGTAACGCTGTTTTACGTGTAATACCTTACGTGACACGGTATGCTTCCCTTCATAAATAATCTTGCTGTCTATTCCAAAATCAGCCCCTTTAAAAAAAATTCTAATGAAAGATACAAATTTTTTGAAAAATCTTAAATATCTACTACAAATTTTTTTAGGAATAAACTGTGTGGCCTTTGGATTAGAAAGTTTTCTAATTCCAAATTCTTTTATAGATGGAGGGATAATGGGTATTTCTTTATTGTTAAATATGCTAACTCCATTAAAATTACAATTTTTATTAATTTTTTTGAATTTTCCTTTTATTATTTTAGGATATAAACATATAGGATATGATTTTGCTATCAAAACTTTGATTTCTATGTTTCTATTATCATTAGTTTTAATAACTATTGATTTTCCAATTTTAACAAAAGATAAAATGTTAGCTTCTATTTTTGGAGGTTTTTTTATAGGTTCAGGAATAGGATTAACTATTAGAGGAGGTGGAGTTTTAGATGGAACTGAAGTTTTCGCTATTTATGTAAGTAGAAAAATAAATTATTTTTCTGTAAGTGATATTATCATATTAATTAATATTTCTATTTTTTTAATATCTTCTTTTTATTTATCAATAGAGTCAGCCTTTTATTCAATATTAAGTTATTTAGTAGCCGCTAAAACTATTGATTTTGTTATAGATGGAATAGAAGAATATACAAGTGTTACTATTATAACTGATAAATCAAAGAAAATACATTGGATGATTAAAAAATTGGGATTTGGAGTAACCATTTATAATGGAAAAAGTGGATATAATATGAAAAATTTGAATATTATATATACAATAGTCACTCGCTTAGAAATAAATAAACTTAAAATAGAAATAGAAAAAATAGATTCTAAAGCTTTTGTTATTACACAAAATATCAAAAATACGCAAGGAGGTATGGTAAAAAAAAGACCTTTTCATTAATATGGGGATTTCATATATATATTATATTTCAGATCAAACTGGTTTGATCTGAAGCATCTAATCGAATAAAAATAAATAATAAAACAGTAAAAGACCAAATAGAAGATCCTCCATAACTAAAAAATGGGAAAACAATTCCTATTGTTGGAAATAACCCCATCACCATTCCTAAATTTAGGATAATATGAATAAAAAGAATATTCCCTACAGAATATCCAAAAATTCTTCCAAAAATATCTTTTTGTCTTTCCGATAAAAAATAAATACGACTAATAAACCATAAATAAAATATAATTAAAATAACACTTCCTATAAATCCCCATTCTTCTCCTACAGTACAAAAAATATAATCTGTATGTTGTTCAGGAACAAATTTTCCTTTTGTAATGGTCCCTTTTTGATATCCTTTTCCAAAAAATTTTCCAGAACCAATAGCAGTTTTGGAATATAAAAGATTATATCCTATATTCTCTCTGTACTTTCTATCGAATTCATTCTTAAATAGGATATTAATCCTGTCTTTATGATGTTTTTTCAATAATTTTTGATAAAAAAATGGAGATATAAAAACAAAAGTAGAAAAAATAATAAAGAAAAAAATAGAAAACAATAAATCATTTATGGTTCTTTTTTTTTTTACAAAAAAAATAAGTAAAAAAATAAAAAAAAGAAAGAATACAATAATCCAAGGTGAAATATTTAACGAAAGAACGAATAAAAAAATTAAAAATAATATATAAAATATAAAAAATACAGATAATCCTTCCCTATACAAAGTTAAAATAAATGAGGAAAAAACTATAGAAGAACCTGGATCAGGTTGAAAAAATATTAATAATGTGGGTAATATTACTATTATAGATATATATAATAATGTATTTTTATTTTTTTGAATATCCTCCTGACTCATAATACGAGCTATCATTAAAGATGTAGATATTTTGGATAATTCAGAAGGTTGAAAACTAATAGGACCAAAAACATACCAAGATTTTGATCCATTTATATTTTTACCAAAAAAAAATACACCAATCAAAAGAAATAACGTAAATAAAAAAAAGAATGGAGAAAAATATTTATAATGTATTGGTTTAAATAAAAAAACTATAAATATGAAAATAAAACTTATTATAATCCATATCAATTGTTTTTCCGCTTTTTCATAAGAAACAGAACATAGGTTCATACATCCAAAGAAAATCATGAAAATATAAATTATTACGATATACCAGTCAATATTCCCTAGTAATGTTTTATTTCTTTTTATCAATAGAATCTTTTGTATTTTTTTTATTATAACTATAACTTTTCATTTTTGCTATAGAATCGTATACTATTTTTAATCCTGAAGTCATTATTTTTTTCTCAAGATTTTTTCTATGTACATTATTATTAATATATTTCTCTGCAATAAGACTAGCTATAGGACCAGCCCAACGAGATCCGAATCCTCCATTTTCTATTATAACTGAAATAGCTATTTTAGGATCTTCTACTGGAGCAAATAAAATGAAAACAGAGTGATCAGGAAGAGTAATAGTATTATGATTAATTTTAATAAAATTTTGTGCAGTTCCTGTTTTCCCAGCCATTCTAATATCTGAAGATTTAAAACTTTTTCCAGTTCCAATTGAAAAAACTTTTTCCATCCCATGAATAATAAAATCAAAATACTTACTTTTAACTTTAGTATATTTAGCAAAAGTATAATTTGAATTAGAAATAGGTTGATGATTAATATATTTTACAATATGTGGAGTATAAAAAAAACCTTTATTTGCTATAGCACAAACCATATTAGCTAACTGAATAGGAGTTACATTAATTTCTCCTTGTCCAATACTATTTGAAATAATGGTAAGAGCATTCCATTTGGAATATCCATATTTTTTATTATAATAATCTCCAGAAGGGATTATTCCTTTTTCTCCAGTAGCTAAATCGTTATACAAATAATTTCCAAATCCAAAACTTTTAATAATATCACTCCATTCATTGACACTTTTCGTTAAATTTTTTGGATATTTTTCAATTACACGTTTATAAACTTGTGCAAAATAATTATTACAAGATACAGCAACAGCCGTTTCTATACCTATTGGAAATCCATGAAATCCAGAATGACAATGAATTCTTTTTTTTCCCAATTTAAATCCATTATAGCATATAAAATGAGTATTTGTATTTACTACTCCCATTTGAAGACCTGCTAATTCTGTTAACAATTTAAATGGAGATGCTGGAGGATAACGTGCTTGTGTTGTTCTATCAAATAATGGATAATCTATTGTATTTTTAATTAACCTTTTAAATTCTTTAGAACGATGTATTCCTACAAATAAATTAGGATTATTAATAGGGCTAGATACTAAAGATAATATTTCTCCATTTTTAGGATTTATAGCTACTATACCTCCTTTTTTTTGATACATCAGTTGTTCTGCATAACTTTGTAGTCCCCAATCGATGGTTAAATAAATATCATTTCCGCTAATGGATTTTACATTATTTTTTTTATTATTATAACTTCCTATAATACATCCATTTCTATCTCTAATCCAGTATTTTACTCCTTTTCTTCCCCTTAATATTTTTTCATAAGATTTTTCTACTCCAGCCCATCCTATAAAATCTCCCATTTGATAATAATTCGATTCTTTCTTGATATTTTTTTGATTTACTTCCCCTATATATCCTAAAATATTAGCGGAACTTTCTACTTTATAATCTCTAAGAGAACGTTTAGTCCAATCAAATCCTTTATACTTATAAAGCTTCTCTTGTATAGAAGCGAATTTTTCCTTTGAAATAAAAGGAAGAAAAACAGAAGGTAAATATTTAGAATAAGCTTTTGCTTTATCTAAATTTTTATGAAAAGTATCTTTTTCTATTCCTACAAGATTACAGAATTCTATAATGTTAAAATTTTCATCTATTAACATGGGAACTACTATTAATTCATAAATAGACTTATTAAAAACTAATAAATTATTATTTCTATCAAAAATAGAACCCCTTTCAGGGATAATAATTTCTTGTTTTATAGATGTATTAAAGGCATTTAAAATATACTTTTCAGTATATATTTGTATATAGAATAATCTAATTATAAAAATTAAACCTATAGAACTTAATAAAATATAAAATATATGTAATTTTTTCAATGTTTAATTGTTCTAAAAAAAAAATATACAATACATAAAATTGTTGTAAAAATACTGCTAAATATAGTTTTCAATAAAATAATTTTACTAAAAAAAGAAACCTTAAATACTTCTAACATAAATAATGAAAAATGATGAACAAAAACCAATGAAAATATATAAAGTATTTTCCGAATAAATGGTAACTCGTAAATAGAAAAATCACTTCTTGTTAGAAAATTTTTTCCGTCAAAAAATTGAAGTAATTTTAATCGAAAAAAAGCAGAAAAAGTAGTAGAAAAAGCATGATTCCCTCCAGTATTCATACAATTATCTATAAACCATCCAGTTATAAAAGATAAAAACAAAAATATACATTTATTTCCACGATATGGATATGTTAATACAAAAAGTATATAAATATAAGTATACCATCCAAAAAATATAGGATTTAATATCGATATTTGAATTAAACAAAGAAAAAAAATATAAAAAACATATATGAAAAATTTTCTAATAAAAATAAAATTCATTATTTATGTTCAACTTTATAAAGTTGAATATCGTTCCATTCTTTTTTGAATAAGTTTTTCACAACATAAGCATTTTCTATGGTAGAAAAATTTTCAAAAAGTTTTACTTTTATTACATAATTTGCATCTTTTTCATCGAATCTATAACAAGTAACTCTACCAATCGGTATTCCTTCAGGAAAGGTAGAAGATTTTCCATCTGTTTCTACTATTTCTCCTTTATAAAAAATAGAATGTCTAGGAATATCGTATAAAACAATATATTCATGGTCTATTCCATCCCAACTTACTGTTCCAAAATATTTATTTTTTCTTAATCTAGCATTAACTTTAATTTTTGGATTTAAGAGAGAAATAGCTATACTGAAATGGGGGGAAGTTTTTATAATTATTCCTGCTATTCCATAAGATAATATTATTCCCATATCTGTTTTAATTCCATCTAAACTTCCTTTATTAATAGTTATATAATTTTCTTGTTCATATATACTGTTGTTGATAATTTTTACAGGAGTATAAATATATTGTTGTAAATAATCTATATTCTTTTTTTTAAAATCCCTAGTAAATTTCTTTATTTTAGAGGATATAATAAAATGACGTAATTTTGCATTTTCGTTTATAAGTTTCTCATTTTCAATATCTAAGAAAAAATAATGACGTAATCTATAAATAGATTCATAAATATTTCCAATAATAAAATTGGAAGAACCTATATCAATATTTTGATGAAAATTATTTTTTGAAAAAGAGAGAAAAAGAGCTGTAGATTCTAATAAAATAAATAAAATAAAAAAACGCCATTTTAGAAAAAAATCACGCATAATAATATTTTATATTTCATTATTTCATTAAAAATGTGAATTTATCAATATTTTTCAAAGCAACACCTGTCCCTTTTACTACAGCTCTCAAAGGATCTTCTACTAAAGAAACAGAAAGCCCTGTTTTTTTAGATATTCTTCTATCTAACCCTCTTAAAAGAGAACCTCCACCAGCCATATATATACCCGTTTTGTAAATATCTGCCGCAAGTTCTGGTGGAGTGCTAGAAAGGGTTTCCATAACCGCATCTTCAATCCTTAGAATAGATTTATCAAGTGCAGGAATAGTTTCTTTATAAGAAATATTCATTTCTTTAGGTTTTCCTGTTGGTAAATCTCTTCCTTGTATACGAATATTTTCTGGTGGATTATCAATTGCTTCTATAGCCGCTCCAATGTCTATTTTAATTTTTTCTGCCGTTCTTTCTCCAATATATAAATTATATTTAGTTCTAAGAAAATAGGCTATATCATTAGTGAAAACATCTCCAGCTATTTTAATAGATTTTTGACAAACGATTCCACCTAAAGCTATTACTCCACATTCTGTAGTACCCCCACCAATATCAATAATCATATTTCCTTCAGCTTTGGTTACCGATATTCCAGAACCAATAGCAGCGGCCATAGGTTCCTCAATTAAATAAACGTCTTTTGCATTAAGATGTTGTGCAGAATCTTTTACGGCTCTTTTTTCTACCTCTGTTATTCCGGACGGTATACAAATAACCATAGTTAATGATGGAGTAAAAAATTTTTTATTAATACCAGGAACTTTTTTTATAAATTCTCTTATCATAAGTTCTGCAACTTGATAATCGGCAATGACTCCGTCTTTTAATGGTTTGTATATTTTAATATTATCATGTGTTTTCCCTTGCATTTTTTTTGCTTCTTCTCCTACAGCTAATACTTTTTTAGTTCTTACATCTATAGCTATTATTGAAGGCAAATCTACAATAACTTTATTGTTATGCATGATAAGAGTATTTGCTGTCCCTAAATCTATAGCTATTTCTTGATTAAATAAATTATTTATCAAATCAACTAAACCCAT